>JBHENZ010000209.1:0-10607 GCA_046261815.1 Pyrinomonadaceae bacterium
TCAGCACGCAGACTTTGCCTCGACCGATGCGAAACATCTGCGAAAAGGCCAGGCTGCGGCGGTCTCGATCAATTCCAGAAAAATCGGAACCGTCGGTCGCCTTTCTGACGAGGTTGCTGCGCGGTTCAAATTCAAGCAGCCTGTTTACGTTGGCGAAATCGATTTTTCCGCAGTTCTCGGTAGCGAGTCGTTGCCTGCAACGTACGTTCCGCTCGGAAAATATCCGGCAATCGTTCGCGATGTCTCGTTTTTGGTACAACGAGATGTGAGCTCTGCGCAAATTAAGAAAGCGATCGAAACTAAAGGTTTTGAGCTTTGCCAGAAAATTAGTTTTGTCGATATTTATGAAGGCAAAGGCCTTGGCGCTGACGAGCGTTCATTAACAGTCAGGCTGGAATATCGAAGTACGGACAAGACCCTTACCGAGGCCGAGGTCGATCAAATTCATACCAAAATCTTAAAAGACCTAGAATCGACTTTAGGTATTCGACCGCGATTTTAAAATTCCTCACAAGTTACTTGAAGTTTTCATAGAAAACCAAGATAATCAAACGCTTGATAAACTCGCTGGAGATAGCTGGATGAACGGGTTGGCTGGAATGGAGAAATTTTCGCACCTCGAGGACAAGATTTATTTGACCATCGAGTTTACGAAAAAGCTCCGCGACGAGAAAGAGGCTGCCGAGCGCGAAGCGGTCGAGCTCAAGCGTCAATCGGGCTCGCTCGCAATTGAAAAACAGCGGCTGGAAGAGAGGGTGCAGCGGCTTCTGAGCGAACGAGACGCCATACAGTTGAAAGTTGAGGCGATGCTTGATGCGATGGCCGTAATCGATACAGAGGTTGCCGACGCGGTCGGAAGGTGAATAGACAATGAGCAGAACGGCAAGCGAGGAGACACAGGAACAATCACTTCGCGTAGAGATTTATAATCAGACCTACAGTATCCGCTCGGACGGCGATAACGAATATATTTTCAGCCTCGCCGATTATGTCGACCGCAAGATGCGCGAAATCTCGACAGGGACACTCACGGTCGATTCGCTGAAGGTCGCGATATTAGCTGCCTTGCATATTGCAGACGAGTTTCATCAATTGAAGATGCAGAATGCGCGATCGGATTCCCAACTGGCCGCCCGCAGCGCCGAATGCACCGATCTGCTCGACCGTGTTCTGAAGCACAGGGACGTCGCGGCGTAGGGGCGGGTGAGAACGTTTAGCCCTCACGCACGTGCGGGCTTCTGCATTCAAGGCTTCTGCCATTAAGCTCTTTTGCAACCCGCGTCAATGTGGTAGAATCCAACTGCAGGCGAAAGTTGCCTACTGCGTATCAGGTGACTGGACGTATTAATAATTGAGCCAACACTTGAATTGAGGGAGGCTAATGCCGGACCCGGTGCAATCTTTCAAAGCGAAGATCTGCCATAGGCGACGGCTCTGATGCTTTTCGAAGCAAAAAGCCGCCCACCTGATAAAAACAGGTTCAATTCAACCGTTCGGAACGGATCACGCGGTTTCTTTCGCTTGAAAACTTATTTAGCCACGTCTTCGAAAAAGGCGTGGCTTTTCGTTCTTATGGCTGCTCTTCGCTTTCGATCTCAAGCCGGATTTCATTGCTGATCTTTGCTTGTTCCAGAGCAAGCGGAAGATCTTTAGCACGGGCCGAAAGCTTTTTGAGAGCGATTTCGGAATCTGCAATGCTGGAGCCGCGCATAGCGGCCGCTTCGATCATATGCAGCCGCGATTCGGCTTCGACAAGCATTTCATTTGCTTCGTCGTTTATAGATCGGAGTTTTGTCTCGTCAACCTTCACCGCTTCGAGCATCGTGGCAGCGCTTTCCGATTTGAGTTTCTTGAGTTTCGATAGCCTTCGCCGCGTGAGGTCTAGCTCCCGTCGCGACGATCGTATTATTCTTGACGCCGTCAATCGCGATGCAAGAGTTTCGCGATAAGCGTCGCCAAGTAAAATGTCGGATTTCTCGATTTCGTTCAGAGCGCGCTTTTCGCTCGATGACAGCTCATGACGAAACCAGTCTATTTCCTCCGCGCGAATACCGTCAGCCGCGATTCTTTCGCGCATATCCTTGGTCCAGTTCGAAAGCCGGTAAGCGAAATAACCGGATAAGGCGAGGCCCGCGAAAAAGCCGATCGCGGTAAGCACAAGTCCCAGAAACAAAATTGTTGCGGCAGCCGGCGGAGCCGTGCCAAAAATAAAGAAAAGTGCGGCGAAAACGATTGCGGGAATAGCCGCCAGAACTATCGGCGACGCAAAAGCTGCAATCCGTAAATTTCGACCGCGCGAAAGATCGCGAGCGGTTACATCGTATTTCGAAACGCGATCTTCCATCAGGAAGGTTTTACCCTACAAACTGGACAAACTTAATTCAAACTAGCTGCATCTCAAAGCGCAATCGTTACAACAGATTATATAAGAATAACCGTGAAGCCGGACGTTGCAACTTCATGACAAGGCAAAAAATAATTAGTCTTATCGCCGTCACAATCGCTGCCGGCGTTTGCTCCGACATTTTTGGTCAAAGCCGCCGCAGCTCCTCCGGTCAGGTTCGAACGGTATCGATTCCGATATCGATTTTCACAAAACAGGAGCTTCGCGACCGGCAGCCGGAAAAATTCGTCCAGGTCGACCGTTTGATCGTGACGGAAGACAAGGAAGAGCAGCAAATTCTGTCGATAAGAAGCGTCACGGACGCCCGGCTTGCCCTGGCGATTCTCGTTCAGGAGGATCTAACGTCCGAGTTTAATTTGCAGCGACAGGATCTTGCTCGTTTTATTCGAAATTTGCCGCGTGGCTCTCGCGTGATGATCGCGTATTTGCGGGGCGGCAGTCTCCAGGTAAGGCAGAGATTTACATCCGATCTCGACGCTGCGGCAAACGCGTTGCGTATCGTTACCGCGAGCGCCATAGGCGCGCCCAGCAGTCCGTACGATGGCATGATCGATGCCCTTAATCGATTTGACGCGCTGCCTGCCGGGCGACGAGCAGTTTTGCTGATCTCGGACGGTCTTGATGTTTCATCGGGATCGATCGATTTTTCACCGACACAAAGTATCGAATTGGATCGGGCAATCTTGCGGGCCCAGCGGCGGAGCGTCTCGGTTTATTCGTTCTACTGGCCGGCCACCCTAACCCAAGGCGGATCGCGTGCCTCACTGGCGGGGCAGAGCTCACTGCTTCGAATTTCTGAAGAAACCGGCGGGCGGGCCTTTTTTTCCGGCAATCGTGCTCCCGTAAGCCTTCAACCGTTTTTTCGCGAGCTTTCCATTCTGTTGAACCGCCAATTTCTGCTCACCTACTTGTCAACTCATATGAATCGCGGATACCACAGGGTAGATGTGCGAAGCACGAATTCCGAAGTGAAGATCGAGCATCCGAAAGGCTATTACTATCGTTGAGAGATCACCTTGCGGCATACCGGACAGCGGCGCACTTCCTCTTTCAAAAAAAATCCGAGCCAAAACAAAGGAAAAAACACTACGATCAAAACGGCGAAAACAATCCAACCGGATGTCGAGATACGCTTTTCGATGATCGGTAGATTTTGCGACATGCAGTTTGGGCAACGGTATGAGCCGGCAACGAACTGCGGCTCAGACGGGGTGAGAGATTCGTCGTTGACGGCGGCGTTTGGCCAATTGGAAGGAGCATCATAGCTTCCGATTGTTCTGCGAGCTTCCGATTTTGTTTGCAATTCGTCGGTTTGCCAAGTATAAGGTCGGCGTGCGCTTGCGTCGCCGGTCCTCGAACGCACCGCTGGAATCGGCTGGCCGCAGAACCGGCAATAATTGCTTTCCGGACCGTTTTCTCGCCCGCAGTTTTGACAAAGTGCCATAGATATATTTTTAGCACACGCTGTCGGTGCTCGCTATGCGAAGCTCTTGGATTCGCCGTCACTTATCGCAGCGTAGACAGATTCGACCAACTCCACCGATTTAAATCCGTCGAGGGCAGTTACCGGCGGCTCCTTTTCGTCGACGATTGCGTCGATGAACGCACGATCTTCCTGCACATATCCCCAACGTTCGTCTTTCTCGGTCATATGAAACGAGACGGTTTCAAAATTCGCATCCATCCCACGCGAATCGAACAGGCGTTCCATTTCCTCGGTTATTATCGTGCGGTGATGGCAGAAGACCTCAATTCTCTCAAACGGAAAATGCCAGCTCGCATCGCTGGACGAGGCAAACGTGCAGTGAAAGCCGTTATCGAATTTGAAAATGATTGAAAATTCGTCGAGCTCCGGATATTCGTGCTGGGATCCGTAAGCAACAAGTTCCGCAATCTCGCCAAACTGAAATCGCAGCATATCGAAAAGATGAATCGTCGTTTCGTAAAGAAATCCGCCGGTCACGTTTACGTCGCCGGTCCAGGCGGGATTTTTGAGTTCGCCACGATTCATTTTGATGTGTGCGGAGTGGGCGCTGTCGGACCGTAACAACTCTCTCAGCTTTGTGTAAACCGGAGCAAAGCGGCGATTGTGACCGACCTGAAACACCTGACCCCCGTCGTTAGCCGTGTCGAGCAACGTTCGTGCATCGGCGATACCGATCGAAAATGGTTTTTCACAAAACACGTGCTTGCCAGCCGCGACCGCAGCTGACGCGATCGCAGTGTGTGTCCTGTTCGGTGTGCAAACGAGAACGGCGTCCGAGACTGCAAATAACTCTTCCTGCGATTCGCAAACTTTACCGCCAGTTGTGCGCGACGCTGCCTGCGACTTCTCCGGCACAATATCGTAAAGCGCGGCAATCTCCGCGCGATCATCACGCGAATAAATTCGCCCGTGCACGTTACCGATGTAACCGGTACCGATGATTCCAATTTTGACTTTATTCATTTATAAAGGATTTCGCCGCAAAAAGTTGCAGGAGTCGCAAAAGAGATTTAGGGTTTTGTCTCGTTCTTGTTTGCGTCTTATGGGCCTTCATTACCAACTCCCACCCGCGGCGTGGTGGCCTAGACCGAGAACATCTTCGGTTGCGGCCTTGGCCTTGCGGGCGACCTCGAGCGGATCGGCGTCCCAATATTCGGGCCTGAAAATCTCGACGCTTACCGCACCGTCATAACCGATCTTGTCCAAGTGCTCTTTCATTTCGCGGATCGGCAAAATCCCCTCGCCAGGGTAAAGCCGATGCGCGTCCGTGAGCTTTTCCTTCGGCAAATTTTCGGCGTCGTTGATGTGAAAAATAAAAAGCTTTTCCTCATCGAGGGTGTCGATCGCCTCAAAGCTCGAATTCCCCGCGTAGAAATGAAACGTATCGATGACGAGGCCGACGTTTTTGCGATCAACTTGTTCCACGATCTTCTTTGCGAGATCAAGCGTCTGCACCGAGCAATCGGTTTGCCCGAGAAATTCAAACGCGAGCGACACGCCGTACGGTTCCGAAATATCCGCAAGTTCACGCAAAACGCGCACTGACTCAACGACGATCTGGTCCTCACTCGCGTCGCGTGGCAATTTGCCGGGAACGACGACGATGTAAGGACAAGAAAGCGCGCTCGCAATTGCAGAGAGCTCGCCGCACTGCGCCATTATCGAAACGTAATCTGCCGGAGTGCGAAAGGTAATGTGCTCTATAGAATTTATCGAGCAGGCCTTGACGTTTGCTTCGGTGAGCAATTGCTTTAGCTCAGCGATCGAACGCGTTTCGAGAAACTTTCGCAGTTTAGAGGCCCATAATTCAACTAGATCGTATCCGGCCTGGCCGGCCACGCGAATATCGGTTTCGAGATCGGCGTGCATCGTAGTCGCGCCGTTAAGTGCAATCTTCATAATGTTAACTCCAAAATTAAAGAATGGATTTTATCACGGCCATATACAATGCCGGAAAGACACCTTCACTTGCGCCGCTTCGATGCGAAACGGGCAACGAAAATCGGTTGCCTGTACCTCTAAAAATCGGTTACGATATCGACAGTTCGATTCGCTCTCGCCCACTTAATAGATATGAAAACCTCGCTCGCCCGCATTGTCGCGTTGCTCATCCTTGCGATTCCCGCATTCTGTCAGCAGTCCGACGTTGCTTTACGACGCGTCGTCGACCGGGACAGCTCTTCGCGCAACTCGACCGGCCAGCTCGAAACGCTCTCGGCGGCCGAGCATCTTTTGCGGGCCGAAACGTATTCATCCAACCGCCTATTTCCACAGGCCCGGGCGCATTGGCAAAAAGTTTTCGACAATTATCCGGAGGATCCCGGGGTGCCGAAGGCGCTTTTCGGCACGGCCCGCTCGTTTATGTGGGAGCGTGAATATCAAAAGGCGGTCGACTGGTTCGACAGGCTGATTCGCGATTTCCCAAATACTAAAGACGGCCGCGAAGGTCTGGCTTTCAAAGGCGCCTCGCTCGTGCGTCTTGGAAAAAATCTCGAGGCCGCGAAGATTTATGAACAATACGTCGTGATGTTCCCTTCGGGCGAACGGATCGAATCGGCGCACCTAAATATTATCGACGCTTATCGCGACGCAAAAGAATACGACGAGGCGAATAACTGGGTCGAACGAACCACCGCGCGCTTCGGCAACAAACCGGCCGAAGTCAACGCCCGCCACGCCAAACTGCGGATGGAAATTTACCGAGAGAATTGGAACGAAGCCGCTCGCACCGCCGACACGCTTCTTGCGGGCCGCACTTTCGCCGGCTCGATGGCCTGGAGCGACGAGGTGAGATATCTCAAAGCGTTCGCGCTAGAAAAGGCCAATCGCCGATCCGAAGCATCGAGCGCCTACGCCGCGGTCGGCAGCAGCGACACGTCGTATTACGCCGGGCTTGCCGAAGAGAAACGGCGTGGCGGTGTTGTGGGAAGTATGCCCGCTTCTCTTGTCGCTCATTATCCCATAATGTATCGCACCGAGATCTTGCGCGAGGCCCGCAAACGTAAAATCGATTCGCGTTTTGTGCTGGCGATAATGAAGCAGGAAAGCGTTTTCAAATCAGCTGCAAAGTCGCCCGCCGGTGCCCGCGGCCTGTTGCAGCTCGTCTACGACACGGCGATCAAATACAACAAAAAGGCCGGTTATCCTAGTTTGCAGCCCGACGACCTTTATAACCCGGCCGTCAACATCGCCATCGGCAGCGTCTACATCGCCGAGCTAAAAGACGAGTTCGACGGCCTTTACGAAGCCGTCGCCGCCAGCTACAACGCTGGCGAAGACAACGCCGCTCGCTGGCTCAACCGCACCAGGCCAAAAGAGCCGGGCATCTTCGCGTCGGAAGTCGGCTTTGCGGAAACGAAAAACTATGTCTTTAAGGTGATGAATAATTATAGGAATTATCGTTCGCTCTACACCGAAGACTTACAGCGTCGTTGACAACCGAATCGGCTCGCTTCAGATAAATAATCACACCGCGTTGTGTTTTTGATAGCAGCTACCTTGTTGTTACTGATTAACTGCTCGGAAACTTCGACTCAATACGAAACGGATTCAACTCGAGAAGCCTGGGCTCCTGAGGCTATCTTTGTTTCCCGTTATATGGAGCAGCTAAGCGGGCGCGGAGAGAATGAGAATGGCGTGCCCTTCTCATTTCGTACATACAAAGGTCCGCTGGGTGAAAAGATCTCGACAAAGTTCGAAGCTTATAAAAATATAACGGAGACCGATAGTCGCTTCGATCAGATTGTTAAATCACCTCAGTGAAAATCATTGAGGAAATTCGTGGTTGACTCAGAACGGCATGCCCGAAGGAAAACGGGCGATACTTCAGGTTCGCTCAGGTCGGGCAATGAGTGGCGATTGCTATTGCGAAATGGGTCTAAACTTCACATCGTCGAAGCCGATTCGATTACCCTACGAGACTTTGAAAAGGAGTTTGTCCCGCGTGTCTTGGCAGCCAGATGAGACGCCGGGTACATCCGAAACTCTCAAGTCGGGAGAAAAACGAGTGAGTTTGCAGCCGCCTCAAAATGCGGTAGTCACTCCTCCCAATCTCCCTGACCGATGCGTTCGACATGGTAGCCGGCGGATTCCAGGTGTTGGCGGACTTCGCGGCCGTGTGGTTCGTCGCGGACTTCGAGGATCATTTCGATGCCAACCTGGCCGAGCGGGGCGAGCCAGATAGCGCGTTGGTGATAGACCTCGACGACGTTAGCACCGCATTCGGCGACGTTATTGAGAACGGCGGCGAGCATACCCGGGCGGTCGGGCACGAGGACTTTGAGAATTATGTAGCGGCCCTGGCGGACCAGAACCTGCTCGATAATACGGGTTAAAAGATTGCCGTCGATATTGCCGCCGCAGAGAACTGCACAGACGGTTTCGTCCGGTTTTACCTTTATTTTTCCGGCAAGAAGCGCGGCAAGACCGGCCGCACCCGCGCCTTCGACGACCAGGCGTGAGTATTGGGCACAGTGAAATATTCCTCGGGCGATTTCCTCTTCGGATACTTCAATCACTTCATCGACAAATTCTTTGATCAGTGGCAGCGTCAATTCACCCGGGCGTTTGACGGCAATCCCGTCGGCGATAGTTAGCTTGGCATGCACCTCCACAGGCTTTCCGGCGGCGATTGATTCGCGGACCGAGGGAACATTCTCGGCCTGCACGCCCACGACCCGAACGTCCGAGAGAATGTTCTTGAGCGCGATGGCGATGCCCGATACGATACCGCCACCGCCGACCGGTACGACGACAAGGCCGACATCGGGCAACGATTCGGCAATTTCGAGGCCGGTTGTTCCCTGCCCCGCGATGATCAATTCGTCGTCAAAGGCGTGTACGTAGGTGAAGTCTTTCTCTTTTTGCAGCTCTTTCGAATAGGCGACGGCCTCGTCGAAACTGGAACCTTTGAGGATAACCTCGGCGCCGTAATTTCGCGTCGCGACAATCTTTGTCAAGGGCGCGTATTCGGGCAGGACGACGGTTGACGCGATGCCGTTGAGTTTTGCGGCAAGGGCCACGCCCTGGGCGTGATTGCCAGCCGATGCGGTGATGACTCCCCGACGTTTTTCTTCGTCAGTGAGGCGGGAGATTTTGTTAAAGGCACCGCGGACCTTAAACGAACCGCCGCGTTGGAGGGATTCGGCTTTTAAGAAGGCCCGCGCGCCGATTTCTTTTGATAGACGCTCGTCGGCGATTACCGGTGTATGGTTGATGACGCCTTCGAGGCGCTCGCGTGCATCGTGTATATCGGCAAGAGATACCGTCATGAGGTTGAATTATATTGGAAACAGTTAATTATCGGAAAAGCGCACTCGATGGGTTAAGCAGGCAATTTCTTTGCCTAAGGAAAATAGTTTATATTTCTCATGTTTATCTTAGGAGGAAACAATGGAAGTTTTCAGCTTCGGCTTGGTTTTCCTGATATTTCTCGGTATTGCGCTGCTCACGGTCGCATGGAAGACGATTAAGATCGTGCCGCAATCGAGCGTGCTGTTGATCGAAAGGCTCGGGCGGTTTCACCGCGTGGCGCAGAGCGGGTTGAATATTATCGTCCCGTTTTTCGAGTCGCCAAGGGCCGTTTATTGGTCGAACGTTCGCGCCGGCATTACGTCTATCGATTTGCGCGAACAGTTCATTGACCTTCCACCGCAGCCTGTTATCACGCGCGACAACGTGACGATCAATGTCGACTCGGTCGTTTACTGGATGATTACCGACCCGATAAAGTCCGTGTATGAAATAAACGATTTGGTCGGCAGCCTTGTGCAGCTGACGATTACGGGAATGCGCTCGGTGATGGGCGAGATGGACCTCGACCACACTCTCTCGTCGCGCGATCAGATTAATTCGAAACTGCGGCTGATACTCGATGAAGCGACGGACAAATGGGGCGTGAAGGTCACACGCGTCGATGTCAAGAATATCAATCCGCCTGAAGACGTGCGGATAACGATGGAAAAACAGATGACAGCCGAACGAAATCGCCGTGCATTGATCTTGCAGGCCGAAGGCGATAAGCAGGCCGCGATCACGAGGGCTGAGGGCGAGAAGCAGGCCGCCGTAACGCGATCGGAAGGAAACAAGCAGTCGGCGATCCTCGATGCGGAAGGCGCCGCGCAGGCGCGACTCGTCGCCGCAAGCGCAGAGGCACAGGCGATCAATCAAATCTCGCAGATCATCGGTAATTCCGAGCAGACAGCGCAGTATCTGATCACGGCTCGTTACATCGAATCGCTTCGCGACATGACACGCACGCAAAATTCGAAAGTGATCTTTATGCCGATGGAAACATCGACCATGCTTTCCAGCATCGGTGCGATCAAGGAGGTGCTGAGCGAAACGGGCGAGAAGCAGGACCAGCTGGCAAATTCCCAAAGGCCGCCGCGTGAACTAAACCGCTAGGTTCGTGCAAGGCAAAAGGTCAGCGCTGGAGCCTGGGTTTCGTCCCAGTGTCCCACTTTCCCACGGGGTCTCACGCGCACTCGGCGGGCGGATGAAGGCCATGGCTGCAAACGACAATCGCTGATCTTTGCGCTTCTATTGAAGCGCGAATGCGGCGAGCTTCGCATAGACCGATCCAGTCGGGCGAAGTTCGCTTTGGTAGATGACAAGCTCCTTGACGGTGAAATCAAACGGCCCGAAATCCTTCGCCAGATGTTTGTCGATCAACGTCTTCGAGTTCCGCGGTTCCTTGAGCCGTGCAATGCTCAGGTG
>JBHENZ010000210.1:0-5561 GCA_046261815.1 Pyrinomonadaceae bacterium
GTATAAATCAAGCATTCACAAATACTAAGCGTTTGATGCAGTCCGTCCGCCTCTGTGCAAAACAAACCTCGCCGGGGAGATGATCCACGGAACGATCTTGGATTGCTACAATAACGGCACGCTGCGAAAGTTGAATAAATACGGAAGCGAGATGATTGCGTTCCCAATGCTTGAAAGAAGGCGTTTCATCGTTCTCAGGCGGCTGCATGATTCTTTTTAGATCGGCGACGAGGTGTCGGAATCGAGCCATCTCTTGTAGTCGTATTTTGGAGAATGACGGGCATTCAGTTTTTCGCTTAGGACGGACATCGTTATTCGCTACGGTGGAGATGATCACGCCTCAATTAGGCGTCACCCTTGATTTCGCACTCACGCAGGATGCCGGCGAACGCGAAGAGCGGTTCGTCGAATCCGAATGCGTACTTTTCTTTTTTCTTGTCGGCCAATTCCTTCCATTCGTAAAACCGGTCGCGGGTATCAATCGCACCCTCGTCACGAAACATCACGGCTCGGATCGCCGAAGAATGAGCAAGGGAAAAAAAGGCGGCATCGTTGCCGCCTTTCCAATCAGGTTTTCGAGGTCAGCTAGAAAACTAATCTGGCACCAAGAATGATACGGCGATTGCCACCGTCCGTCGCCCATTGGTTCAGAAAACTGGCCGCGTTGCCCCGTCCTTCGGGAATACCGAAGTTTCGTTCATTGAATACGTTGAAAACATCAGCCCGGAGTTGGAGGCGGAGATTTTCACCGATTCGGGTGTTCTTAATAACCCCGAAATCGACGTTGCGAATACCGTCCGAGCGAAGAATGCTTCGGCCGGCGTCGCCGACCCGCTGACCGGGTTCGACACCGTTGAAGTCGACAACGAAGCCGCGGACGCCCGTTGCTGAACAAGTGATACGTCCGAACGCTCTTGCGAACAATGTGTTGTTCAGCGGAGCTCCGGGCAGCAAACCCGCGGAGCATGGTCCCACCAACGGCGGCAGAGCGGCGAAGTTCGAGGCAGCAGTCGCCAGCGCCTGATTCCGCAGTTGTAGATTGATCGCGAAGAGCTCGGCGACCGTCATACGCGAAACGTCGAGGTTGGTATAAACGTTGGGCCGTATCGCATCGCCGACAAGTGCGTTAATACCCGCCAGAGCGCCGGCGGGATCCGAGCCATTCAACACCGAGAATGGAGCGCCGCTCTGGAGAGTGAAGTTCGAGTTTACCTGCCAGCCGCCCAGCAATTTGCCGACGAAGCCATTCTGCTCGCGGTAAAGCGGCAATTCGTAAACGACGTTTCCGGCCAAACGGTGAGGCCTATCATAGCTCGAACGCGCCCAATCGCGATTTCTGTCAAACGAATCCATCGAAACCGCTACCTCTCCGCCCGAAGGATTGAAGATCTCCGAAGCGGTGTCCAAAAACGCGCTCCACGTATAATGCACACCGCCGCTAAACCCGCGGCTGAGTCGTTTATCGAAACTGACCTGAAGTGCGTCATACATCGAGCTCGCCGAATTCGTGCGAAGACGGATCGTGCCCCGGAATCGATCGACGCGGTCGGCAAGCCGGACGGGCACCGCCGTCCCCGTAAACGGATTTATCCCGAGGTTGTTACAGGTATTTGTTCCTGCAAGTCCCGAACCGAAGGGACATGGCAATCTCGGGTTACCGTCGACCGTTTGAAACAAACCGGTTCCGCGCGTTCGGACGTAGCCAATCTTGAACACCATATCCGCCGACAGCTCGCGTTGAAGCTCAAGTGAGAATTGATCCGTAGCCGGTGCCGCGAAATCTTCTGATACAACGGTTCGTGTCTGAAGAAGCGCGGCTGCGACACTCGGAATCGTCGGGAAACCGCCAACGAGCGATTGAATCGTCGCGAAGCTAGGCTGACTCGACGGTACATCCTGAATCGCGACGAATG
Organism: Pyrinomonadaceae bacterium; assembly: GCA_046261815.1. GTDB lineage: Bacteria > Acidobacteriota > Blastocatellia > Pyrinomonadales > Pyrinomonadaceae > OLB17. Next base: position 1,914 of record JBHENZ010000210.1, read on the forward strand.
GGAATGAGCTGAAAATGTTCAGGTTGATGTTGATAAAGTTCGCGTCGTACGTCCGCGAATATCCGCCGCGAAGCACGGTTTTGTCGCCGCCGGTTAGGAAACCGAGGATCCCACTGCTTCTTGTCCGTGGGTTCCAGTTGAAACCGATACGCGGCATAAAATTGTCGGTGTCGACTTTTGGCTCTGGCGTAAATACGAATCCCGGGTTGTCATTATTCGCCGTCAAAATTCTTTCGTTCAAATCTTTCAAGTTGCTGAACGAATCGCCCGGATACTCGTAACGAAGTCCGTAAGTGAGAGTGAAATTCGGCCAGATTTTCCATTCGTCCTGACCAAACACGTAAAACTCTTTCCACCGGTAAAAGGCGAGAGTGTCGCCGCCTTTCAAAGGCAGATTAATTGAGGCCACCTGCGCTTGATCGCGAAGGAAAGCATCGAGGGTGTTGTACTGAAGACGCCCGCGCGTGGTGGGAAGAAAGAAGCTGCTCACATCCGTTCGCCGCAGATCGACGCCAAACTTCAAAGCATGATCTCCGGTGACATATGTCATGTTATCCGTGATCTGATATGTATCGTTGATTCGAAACTGCGGCAAGTTGACCGCAAGGCCAAAAGCCGTCCGCGACGCAAGCGCGTTGAAACCGGTCATTCCCAAATCGTTGATCTCGATCGAAGGAATCGTTTCAGACGATGGATCCTGCGCGTTGGTGCTTGAATCGAATCGCGTCCAAGCAATCCGCGCTTCGTTCGATATCTTGCTGGACAGGATCGAGTTTAAGACTATTGTCGCGGCATAGGTTTTGGTCGCGACGATATTGGTAATGCCGGGAGGGGTCACCTGTCCGCCACCAGTCGATTCTGCTTTGCTGCCGCGGTACCGCCCATAGATAAGGTGATTGTCGTTAAAACGGTGATCGATTCGAAACGCACCTTGATCGCTGTTGAAGGCCGACGACGAAGAACCTGTAATGTTGCCGACCTCAATCGGGATGCCGCCGGCCGTGATCGTCGTTCGGCCTGCCGGAGCGGCCGGAATGAACCTCAAGAGCGCCTGAACTTGCGGCAAGCTTCCAAAGTTGGCCTGCAGGGCGGCACGCCCGGCTGCCGTCGGTGCACCGTTGATTGTTGACCCCGATCCCAGTTGACGATCTGTCCATCGCTGGAAATCGCCAAATATGAAAGTTTTGTCGATACCTCTCCAAATGAACGGGTCGCCGCCATCGCCAAACCAGGGAAATGTCAGAGGTCCGCCAAAGGTGAAACCGTACTGAAATTCTTTCCGCCGCGGCGCCTTTTTGCGTGCCTCGATCGTGGAATCTGCGTTACAGAATCCCGCAGCTTTGTCGAGATTGCTGCACGAATTCAAGTTCTCGTTGTTGTGAAAGACAAAACCCGACCCATGGTATTCATTCGTGCCCGACTTGCCGATAAAGTTGACTATCGATCCTGAATTACGACCATACTCGGCGAGAAATTGGTTGGTGATGATTCTGGCCTCGCGAATCGCGTCGGGGTTGTTCAACGGGACCTGCCCGCCGGAGACGCTCGGGTCGTTGATGTCCTGGCCGTCAAGCATGAAATTGTTTGAACGCAAACGGCCACCGTTCGACGAAAAGCTCACGCCGTTCGCAAAACCCGATTGATTCGGGCTGATCTGGCTGACGCCGGGAACCGAAAGCAGTACGTTGAAGACGTTTCTATTCGTCGCGATTGGCAGTTCGGAAAGGCGCCTCTCATCGAAACGGGTGGCGACCTCGGCGGTCGTGGTGTTCAGGACGGATGCATTCTCGGTGACCGTGACGACCTCCTCGACCCGTCCGGCCTTTAGTACCGGATCAATAACAGCATCCTGGTTGACTACGAGGGTGATACCGGTTTGAACATATTTCGAAAAGTTAGGAGCCTCGAGGGAGAGCTCGTAAGCACCGATCGGAAGATTGACGAATCTGAATCGTCCTTCACTATCTGACGAAAGCGAACGCGAAAAGCCGGTATCCGCGTTACGGACGGTAACAGTCGCGCCGGGAACGGCGGACTGTCTCTCATCATATACCGTTCCCGAAATGGAGCCGGTCGAAGTTTGTGCAAGCGCTGCGCTAAAGGCGGATAAAAACGCGAATGCGATCACGAAAAGCCTAGGAATCCTACTCATATGTTCTTCCTCCCGATTGTGATTGAGCTTTACTGAAGAAAAAGACGGTACTGCAAAAACGCTTTTCAGAAGCTTGCATAGCAACTTTGATGCCTTCTGTCGGGTACCGAAAAAAAGGCGGCCTAAATGATTTAGGCGTACGTCGATTATCTAATTATTTGGACAAAGTCCGAAAAAGTGAATGTCGCTCGGCGGTATTCATCGTGCGAGGAATGAAGGCGGGCAGCATTCAGAATGGTTCCGATTTCATTTATTCGTTGGCCATCACCTCGACCGGGTCGATAAGGGACGCTCGCCATGCAGGATAGAGCGCGCCGATCAGGCTGCCGAGAATCGCAATCAGAATTGCGGAAACGACCCAACCATGGCTGAACTCGAAGGCCAAATTAAACATGCGGGCAATGCCGATCGACGCGGCAAACGCGGCCGCAAGACCTCCGATCACGCCGAGCAATCCGATCAAAAATGCCTCACCTTCGATCGTGCATATAATAAAGGCCCGTGAGGCCCCGAGCGATTTGAGAATGCCGATTTCCTTCCGCCGTTCGGTGATCGTAGTGTACATCGAGAGCAAAACGAAAATCGTGCTAACGAAAGCGCCGAGCCCCACAAGCACGCGGAGAAATGTATTCAGTCCGGGAATGCGGTCCTGCGCGTCGATGACAAGATCGCTCGTAAGATTAATTTTGTTTCCCGGAAGTGCAAGGTTTATCCGGTCACGAACAATCTCAGAGTTTGCTCCGTCTTTTAATTTGACCAAGATGTAGGTGCATTTTCCTGGTGCGTCGAGCGCGTCCTGCATTGCGGTAAGAGACATCTTTATTCGCGAGCCGGAAGGTGGCGAATAAACGCCTACTATTCTGTAATCCTTTCCGCCGAACAGCTTGATCGTATCGCCGACGCTTAGTTTGTCTTCGCGCATCTGTCTATCGTCGAGTATTACCTCGTTGATCGCCTCAGCCGGGCGACCTTCGACAATCGACATCTCGTTCATCGCCGCGAACGGTGCCCACTCGATGCCGTCTATAAACTTAATGCCCCAACGACCAGTCGGGTCCGGCGTGACGTAACGCCCGACCGGTACGGTCGCCCGAACGCCTTCTATTCCGAGCAGTCTCACGGCGTACGCCGTGCTGACGTTTAGATTCGAACTTGTCAGCTCCATCGCACCAGCACGCGTGAAGACGATCTCGGCCTTCCAGTTCGACGCCCGCCGGGCCATCTCGTTCGTCATGCCGCGAGCGAGGCCCGTAAAAAGCACGACTAGAATTACACTGAGCGCTACGCCGATAACGCTAATAAATGTTCGGAACGGACGGACTTTTAAATTGGCGAAAACGAGTTCGAGCATTAGGAAAAAGCGTCAAGTCGCGGAGGCGCGGAGGAAGGCTAAATTTCACGACACTCCGATCCAATTGTTTCCATAGTTGTTATTCAAAGTGAAACTATTTTGAGATTTTCGATTCACTCTCCGCGTCGCGGCGCGGTCTCGGGGG
>JBHENZ010000211.1:0-10642 GCA_046261815.1 Pyrinomonadaceae bacterium
TGATGTCGGCCGTGACGATAACCGCCGACGAACTAAGACGCGCGCGGGCGACTAGAGGCCTCGCTTCATTTCTCGATGCGGCGACTAACTTTCCCGACCCCTGGCGCGGCGGCGTCTGGCAGCCCGCTCATATTGCTCAGATGGAGATGATCGCTTCGCGCAGCGTTCTGCAGATGGCGGCGAAATATCGACAGCGTTTTTTGCGAAATTTTTACGAGCTGGGAAAGGCGAATCTTATTGCGCAGAAAGATGAACCGACGGCCTTTATAATGACTGCCGGGCAGCCGCAGGCCGAAATTATTGCGCGTTTTCTTGAAATTCTGATGTGGCAGGGCATCGAGGTGCATCAGCTCACGAAAGAGCTTTATCTGCGGATGGAGCCCAAAGCCGATTATCACGAAATGCCCCTCGGCAGCTTTCTCATTTTCGTAAATCAACCCCAGAAGAATAATATCCTGAGCCTATTCGAACGCCAGGTTTACCCGAGCCGCCTGCTGCCTAATGGCGAGGCCGAAGCGCCTTACGATATCGCCGGCTGGACGTTGCCGCTGCAGATGGGAATCGAATACGACCCTATATGGGAAATCCGGGACGCGGAAAAAGAAATGGCGACATTAAAGCGCGTGGTGAACATTGATCAAGCTCGCGCGGTAATGAATTTGAACGCCGTCGCACATTCGTTTCCGAAATTACCGAACCCGCTAAAATCGCGGCCGCGCATTGGGCTTTATAAGCCGTTTACATCGTCGATGGACGAAGGCTGGACGCGATTCGTGCTTGACCTGCACCAGATTCCATTCAAATCGATCTCGAACGCGGAGCTGCTTCAGAACAAGCTCGACTGCGACGTTGTGATCCTTGCCGCCGACCGCGAGAGCACAATATTGAGCGGCCTGAGCGAGGAACGTTATCCGGCCGAGCTCGCCGGCGGAATTGGCGAAACGGGCGTCGAAAATCTGAAAAAATTCGTGGACGCAGGCGGAAAGTTGATTTGTTTCGACGATTCGTGCGAACTGGTTATAAAACGTTTCGGGCTGCCGATCAAGAATGTTTTGAGCGGGTTGAAGCGAAATGAATTTTTTAATCCGGGTTCGATCGTAAAGCTTGCGGTCGATACGCGCTCACCCCTGGCTCGCGGAATGCGTGAAGAGCTTCCGGCATATTTCATCAACAGCTCGGCCTTCGAAATCGCACAGGATGCCCGCGTGCGCGTGATCGCACGGTACGCCCGCGAGAATACGTTGATGTCCGGCTGGATGCTCGGTGAAAAATTTCTCAACGGCAAACCGACCCTTGCGGAAACAGATTACGGTAAAGGAAAAATCGTTCTCTTCGCCTTCCGCCCTCAGCATCGCGGCCAGACCTTTGCCACCTTCCCGTTTATTTTTAATGCTCTGGAAAAAGATTGAAAATGAAATTAAATCGCCGCGACTGATCGTTGAGCGCAGTTGGTACGCAGCGGAAGTGTATCGCTAATAATCTCGGTCTAGTATGTATTACTACCACGGATGCCGTGCGATATAAGCGTGCGACGCGTAAGCGACTGATGTCGTTTCCCGAGGCAGGACAGGCTGAAATTCTTCGCAATCTTTACGCGGCGAATGCCTCTGTACTGGAAAACGCCGTGAATTTTTGTCACCAAAATCAGATTAGTCTTTATCGTATAACCTCGGATATTTTTCAGTTTTCCGACGAGCAGTTTGGAGCCGAGATTTTTATCACAGATTTCTCTAAGCGTTCGTCGGAAATCGGCGCGCGTGCCACGGCAAACGGTTTGCGTCTTGTACTTCGTCCGGGGGCATACTGCAGGCCGAATGGCTTAACAAAGAATAAAAATTGCCTCAAGCCCGCACCGTAATAAGCGCGGCCCGGTCGGGCTCTGAGCATTCCCGGTTACTTATGCGGGCTTCCGCACGTTGGGCTATGGTATTATTCTGATTGATGTTCTTCCGCCTGTTTTTTTCGACCGTCATTCTCCTCACCTTCGCACCGACACATTTCACAAGCGAACCTTTTTACTACCGTCTCGCTGCCGAGCCTCTGATCCGCATCGGTTTGTCGACCAACGCGAGCTCGGTTTCAATTACAACTAGCGATACACAGCTTGTTGCCCACAGCCCGGACGAAGTTGGGAAATTTCTCGCGACAAATCGTGTATCTGTTTCTGCACGCTCTTACCGGCCACCGGAGATCGAGAATTTCCGAATCGAGTTTCAAAATTTGCCGACGCAGGCTGATGCAGACACGCTTGCGAAAGAAATTCGCGAGGCGACGGACGAGACCGCGCTGTCGAGCGTCGATCCGGCGACGAACTTGTGGAAGGTGTGGGTCGGCAGGGCGATGAGCACCGAGGAAGAAGCGGGCGAGCTAAAGGCATCACTCGCAGAAAAGGGTTTTGAAGATTCGGCGATTGTCAGCGAAAAGAAGCTCGTGCCATCGGCGGATGCCGTCGCGCTTTCACGGCAAGTGCGGAGTGGGGGTAAGTCGGAAGTCCGCAGCCTGGTGAGAACTACTGCCGGCAGCGCGACCTCGATCAACTCGGAAATCGTGAGCCCGGGCCTTCGCGAGGTGATCGTCAATGGATCGAGCGACGCGGCAAAGTATTCGTCGTTGAAGGCGGTGTCGTTCGGATCCCTGAATGAGCGTGTTGTGCCCGTCAAATATAACGGCAAAGCCTATCGCGGACGCATAGAGCTTTTCGTCAATTCGCGAGGGACTTTAACGGTCGTCAATGTTGTTCCGCTCGAGGATTATCTGCTCGGCGTCGTCCCGGCCGAATTAAGTTTGCCGCAACTCGAAGCGCAAAAGGCGCAGGCCGTCGCCGCACGAACCTATGCAGTCGCGAACATCAACGGTTACGGCGCGAAAGGCTTCGACATGCTGCCGACCGTATGGTCGCAGGTTTACAAAGGCGTTTCGATCGAAAATCCCACGGCGACGCGGGCCGTTCGCGAAACTCGCGGGCTTGTGGCGACCTACAAGGGCAAGCCGATCATGGCTTATTTCACATCGACCTGCGGCGGCCGTACGGAAAATTCCGAGAACGTTTTCAATCACGCGGAGCCTTATTTGCGCGGTGTCGAATGTTCGCTTGAGGGCCGACGACAGTTTGAGCCGTTTCTCGTCAAGACCGTTCGGCAGCCGGCGAAAATTCGCGATGAGGGAAATCTCGAGCTCGTACGGCTAATGTCTCTGCTTGCGGTTAACGGATTTGCGCTTACGACAAATCAATTTACCGACGAGTGGTTCGACGACGTTCCCACCCAAGGCGAAATATCGAACTGGCTCAACCAGCTCGCGGCCAAATTCGGCAAGCCTTTTCCGAATATCAGCCGCGAAACAGCCAAACCGCTCGAGCTTGCACGCGTTCTCGCCGGTTTCGCCTACGCTCCGGGCGCGCCCGATACGCTGCTGAGCGATTCGGATGTGGATTACCACCTTTCGTTCGACGACGCAACGGAGATCCAAAAAAATCGCCGTGCGGAAATAGCGATGCTATTGCGAGATGGCTACATGACGCTTAATAGCGATATGACTTTGAAGCCGGAACGTCCTCTTAACCGTGCACGATTTCTGCGTCTGATCGAAGCGATTTACGAGAAGAAATCGTGGATGCCGAAACCGCAAGCGGGCACGACTAAACCTGCGGTCGACGGAAAGCTTGTACTAAAATCCGGCCGCACCGAGAGACAACTGACGATCCGCCCGGACGTATTTCTCTTTCGAAAATTTGGTGCCCGGTACTATGCAGTCAAAGAGGCAGCTTTGGTCGGCGGCGAAGCCGTAAACTTTCAAACCGACGCGGCAGGCTCGGTAATCTTTCTTGAGATCAAACCGACCGAGCTTCCGACATCGCCGGAGAATATGTCGCCGTTTTCAAATTGGAGCTCGACGCTTTCTGCATCGCAGGTGCAGTCGCGGCTGTCGCGATATGTCCGCGGCATCGGAACGCTTTACGATGTGAACGTCAAATCGAAAGGGTATTCGCGGCGGGCTGTCGAGCTTGAGATCATCGGCTCGAACGGCGCGAAAATTCTCAGGGGCGGGAAGATAAGATCGGCGTTGCGGCTCCGCGAGCAATTATTTGTGATCAACAAACGCCACGGCTCGGCCGGTCAGGTTGCCTCATACACGTTCACGGGCCGCGGCTGGGGCCACGGCGTCGGCATGTGCCAATACGGCGCCTACGGCCTCGCGAAAATGGGCGTGAAGTTCGATGAGATCATCAAGCACTACTATACGGACGTGGAATTGAGCAGGGCTTATTAGGCTTGGTGGGTGGTGGGCAATATGACGGTAAAAGTTGAACCGGCGTTATCGCCTTCGCTGGCGACCGTGATTCTCCCGCCATGGAGCTCGACGATATGTTGGGCAATTGTCAATCCAAGGCCGAGGCCGCTGTTACGTTTTGAGGCGGCACCGCTGGCTTTCCTGTAACGTTCGAAAACTCGCGGCAGCATTTCCTTGTCGATCCCGATACCGTTGTCGCGAACCGAGATCACGATGCCGTTGCCGTTGCGGCCCGCGTTGACGTTAACTGCACCGCCTTTCGGTGTGAATTTTAACGCGTTTGAAACAAGATTGGTTACGACCTGCTACAGGCGGTCAGGATCACCCTCGACTGACATTTCCGGATCGTCAATTTGCACATTGAGGCTGATTTCGCCGGAGATCGCTGCCGGTCGCTGCGATTCGATGGCCGGTTGAATGATCGATGCAAGTGTTGCGGGGCGACGGACCAGGCTCAAGCTGCCATTGTCGACGCGCGTGATGTCCAAAAGGTCGTCAACAAATTTTGCCTGCAGCTTGGCATTTCGCTCGATTGTCTCGAGCGCGCGGGCAAAGGTTGCTTCGTCACGCTGATTTGCTTTTAAAAGCTGCACCCAGCCGAGCATCGCATTGAGTGGCGTTCGCAACTCGTGCGAAACCATGGCGAGAAATTCATCCTTTTGCCGATTAGCTTCTTCGGCCTGAAAACGGGCAACCTGCTCGCGAACGCGCTTGATGCGTTCGGACTCTATTCTTCGCTGCGCTACCGTGTATCTAATCGAACGCTCAAGCGATAACGCGTTGATCTCGCCCTTCACCAGATAATCCGCCGCCCCGGCCCGCATGGCTTCGATATCGATTTCAAGATCGCCTTGCCCGGCAAGCAGTATTATTGGCGTCTCGCAGCCGGCGTCTCGGGCCCGACGCAGAAACTCAAGACCATCATGCCTACCTAGGCGATAATCGAGCAGGCAGAGGTCGTAATCATTTTTGCGAATTGCATGCAGGCCCGCATCGAACTCGGTGATCCATTGGATCTCAAATCTGCCTTCACTGATATCGGAAAGCAGATTTTTTGTGAGGATATGATCATCCTCATCGTCTTCGATCAAAAGCAATCTGAGCCGATCAATATTCATAAATTTTCCGAAGCTGCTCGATCGGGCAGCTCGACAAATTCGACCCAGTATTCGCCAAGCGTCTTCATCAAAATCGACGACTCCACAGCGACAGTCCAACGATTGTCAAGCCGAACATTATGAGGTTCATGACGACACCTGCCGTTGTTCCGACCCGGACAATTGGAACGCATGGGGCTTCTCGATTACGCCATGCTTATGGATCGAATAACCCGAGATTCGAACGCGCGAACTGAGGCGGGAATTTTCCGTCTTAGAGTTCAAAGGTCGGGCATTACTCTAAAATTTCGTCCGTTGTTAAACCAGCCGCGAAAAGCTCCAACGTCAATCACCCGAATCCGCATCCCGCAAACGCACGGTCGTCCACCGCATTGTTTTGGATTAACGGTAATTCTTTTTAATAAGTCGGTTATCGGTATCTCCGAGTTTAGTTTTCGCTGCTATTAATCACAGCTGTCGCGGGATACCACGAGCGAGCTAACGCCTGAGCTAAGGCTGCCGCCGCTAACTTAACCCTTGATTAAATGACAAGACTGCTAGCAGCGGGTCAGCTTGAGCGGGCCCGGCGTGAGGGGTCAGCCTAGGCCATGTAGAACTCCCACGCTATCCGGTCAGGGTCTTTGAAGGCGACATACCGCTTGCCCAGTGTCTCGTCGAGCGTGACGCCGGTATTCTCCACACCCGCCTCCGTGAGCGCGGCAGCCACCCTCTCTAGCTCAGTCTCGTCCCCGCACGCTAACGCTATGTGATCCAACCCGACCCGGTGCGGGTTAAACTGATCCCCGCTCGCGGTGTCGGCTTCAGGGCCGCGGACACCGAATGCCGTATTACCTGCACTGAAGAGGAACAATTCAGGAGTTTCCTTGATGATCGAGAAGCCGAGGGTCTCAGTGTAGAAACGCTTTGAGCGTTCTAAGTGGGTGGAGCGCAACGTAATGTGGTGCGCTCCTGATGTCTTGATGTTGATACTCATTACTCATCTCACTTTCTATCGTGTGTGTACTTCAATGTGGGAATACGATACAACAGGCAAACAGATTCACCAATTGGATAACGATCATAGTGGTTATCGCCTAACGGTTGAGTTGACGTGGGGCGAAACCGCCGACACGCAACTCCGGGTTCACCAAAAGCCGTCCATAACAAAGTCGCTGTTTCGCCCTCACGTCCATTGAATTGTTCGCTTCCGCCGTTATCTTCAAAACGGCTTCTCTAAAAACTCTCGTGGCGTAACTATTTCCACACCGCGAAACGGATTGAGAACTAACAAATCTTTGTCGCCCGTAACCAGAAAATCAGCCGCGTCGCTAATCGCCACCTCCAGCAATTTATCGTCTTTTGGGTCGCGGCAAACTGTGATTGTTTCGTTGACTTCAACCATCTCCGCGACTTTCAAAAAGTTGACCATAAAACGCATTCGCTCGTCGTGCGTTACATATTTGTCAAACTTCGGACGATTCAGAACATCAGCTAACTCAAGTAACACGGGAACAGAAACTAAAACCAATCCGTTACCAAGAAGTTTGTCAAAGGCTTTTCGCGGAACACCGCCTAACAAAGCTGCGCTGACCAGCACGTTATTATCAAAAACGCCGCGCAAAGTTTTGTTACTCATCAGCCAAGAGCGATTCCAGAATTCCCGGCGTTAAACCTTTGCTTTGCGCGTTGCGGCTGATTTCGTCCATTGTCGTTTTCAGAGTGTCAATATCAGCTTCGACGTAATGTTTAAGCCAACTTCCGAACAAGGCTTGCAATTTCTGTTTGTCAGTTTGCGGCGCGTCGTTATAAAAACGGGCAACGTCGGACTCTACTTGTAATGTAATGGTTTCCGTTAGCATAAAAACTTCTCGAACAATCAACGCAATTTTATCACGTCGTCGTTAGAAACCGAGAGGAAGCGAACGGTTGAGATGACGTGGGCGGAAACAAGCAAGCGACAAGCTAAAATGTAAAAGACGACGCTCATAAGAAGGTAGCTGTTTCCGCCTCACGTCCATTGATTTGTTGGGCAGCCCGTCGCTATCGTGCAACTTTGTTTTGGCACGCGACTGGACAAACAAATTACTCCAACGTGAAATTATAAACAAGTTCGTCTGTCAGAAAACGCTTACCTTTTGCAAACGACCTCGAAACTCCAAAGTTTGGTTTGAAAAGTGTTTCACGAGCCGCTCGAACAGCCGCTGCTCGAAGTAACGGATGACCTTCCAAAACACAAGTTTCACGAACGCGCCCGCGACGGTCAACTAGAATTTTGACGCGCACTTTGCCTTGCGCCTGAACTGCTCTGGCGGCGGGCGGATAAGCGGGCTTTGCTGCCTCGACAATCGCGTTAGGTACAAAATGCGACAGCCCCGTTGTTTTATACTCAGAAAAATCGCAAGTTCTAGAAGCGGCGGCTTGAGCCTGACAAAGAACGCTCGCTAAAAGAACAAAAAGCAATGCCCCGAAAAGTTTTGCCCCGAAAAGCGCAAAGGTGAGTTTTTGTCGAGCGTCAATCATAAATCTGCGTTTCAAATTTTTGTCAGTTGCTAGAAACCAAAAGCTGCCCAACGAGATCGAGATCATCTGTCGCGGGCTTTGACGCGATCAGATGCATTGAGTTGTTCGGTATGCAGACGGACGCCGCGAGCGGCAGGAGGTTATGGCAATCGCGATCCCGTGTTACGCTAGCGAGCGATCTGCTGCAGCCCGGCTCAGCGAGTCGCGTTCGAGCGTAACATATATGTCAAATGTTGACATTCCTCTTCCGCGTCGGGCTGTCTTACCGAACTACTTATTAGCTCTATACACAATTGATAATATGCTCAGATCTGCGTATTATCAACGGCAAATGTCCGGAAAGCAGCCGCCAAAGCTTCTTGATCAAGTGCTCAATTTGATTCGATTGCGGCATATGAGTCACAAGACGGAGCGGGCCTACGTTTCTTATGTTCGGGATTACGTACTGTTTCATAACAAGCGGCATCCCCGTGAAATGGGAGGCGGCGAGATACGCGAATATCTGACGCACCTGGCACTGGAGAAAAATGTCGCTGCGTCAACTCAGAATGTCGCTTTCAACGCCCTGTTATTCCTCTACAAGCAGGTTCTAGGCATTGAACTTCCGGCAATCGAGGGTGTGCTCCGTGCGAGGCGGCCGGCGCGCCTCCCGACAGTTTTTTCTCCTGCCGAGGCAAAACTGATCATTTCACATTTGGAGCGAACGCCGAGGCTGGTGACGAGCCTTTTGTACGGTGCGGGTTTGCGTCTCTCAGAAGCAATTCGGCTGCGGGTGAAGGACATCGATTTCGAGGCACGATCGATAACGGTTAGGGACGGCAAGGGATTTAAGGATCGAATAACGATTTTCCCCGAATGGTCGAGAGAGCATTTGAAAAAACAGATCTCTAACGTGCGAGCCTTGCACCGCGAAGACCTCGTTCGCGGCTTTGGGCGTGCGCCTCTTCCATATTCCTTAAGCCAAAAGTACGCGAACGCCGACACAAAGTTTGCGTGGCAGTACGTTTTTCCATCGGCAAAACTTTCGCCGTCGAGGGATGATAAAGTCGTCCGGCGACATCACGTTGCTGCGAGTACGATACAGCAGGCCGTTAAAGAGGCGGTTCGGCTTGCCGGCGTCGACAAGCATGCGGGCTGTCACACGTTCCGGCACAGTTTCGCTACGCATCTATTGGAGAATCATTACGACATCCGCACCGTCCAGGAACTTTTAGGACACAAAGACGTCAGGACAACACAAATGTACACGCACGTATTGAAGAACAAAAACATCGTCCGCAGCCCTCTTGATGATTAATTTTCTAGGGCTCTACCTATTTATTCTGTTAGTTTCGACCTTGGCGGGGCCGATCTATGGCCAAGCGACTAAACTCGAGCGCGCCGCAGCAATCCAACTTGGGTCGCGAACTGCGCGCGGCGGCTTTCGAAACGAAACCGAGATCGCTGCAAAATTCAATAACTGGAGAGTCGACGCGGAAGCGCGAATCTGGTTATCGGCGATGAATTACACGCTTGCCGACATAGAAAACGTTCTGACCGCAAAGCCGCATGGAGAGAAAGCGGATGTTCAGGTGCGAGTCAAGACGAAATTCGGCGAATTTATCGAGGGAATGTCGATCAAGCTTGTCAGCAGTCCAAACGGTTTTAATCAGATCGACAAACGCTGGCTGGCGACGTATTCGCGAATGTGGAAAATGCCGGCAGACGTATCAAGGGCACTGAGATACTTTGCCGGCGAGCTGCCGCCCACCGCCGTTGGCCGCGATGCGAAACGGATGTATCTGACCGAGCTCGACGCCGCGACACAACAACGGGTTGTCGACTTTTTCAAGGCGAATAAAGACCGGGTCGTTTCGGACATTCTTAAAGGCGATGGCGTATTCGCCGCGGGATGGATGCTGGTCGCGTGGAAACCGGCGGACAAGCCGCGGTGGATGCTTCGAAAAATTGATGACGTGATCGCGTTTTACAAAACCGGACCAGTCGTCATCACGCGCAACGGCAACTTGAAAATTGGCCGCGTTACAATGCAGCGAAAAGGCGGGGACGCAGGTCGCGAGACCGCCAAAATGCTGCAATTCAAAATCAACCCGGCCGAGCTTTTCGAGGCAAAATGAGGTTCTCGCGAAATCAGATAATCGGCTCGCTGTTAATCCTTGCAGCGATAATCATTTTTCAAGTTCTCACTTGGTTCGTTGGTTAGGCCCGGACGAACGATCAATCCAGCCGCTCCAATCGCTTCGACGGAGCAAAGCTCGTCCGCCGCATTTCCCGAATACGTCCGTCGTCTAACGCACCCTCGACAATTTCGTAACCGAGAAGCGCGAAAACTCGATTTTTCACAAACAGTGGCCGCGCGTTGCCGTACCAATCCACGCACGAAGCCTTGCAATTGTCGTCCGATGATCGCTGGGGTTTCGAATCGAGTTTTCCGATTTCGGTCAGCCGTAGCCGGTCGTTTCGCAAAAACTGGATCGAAGCCGAATTCTTGAACAAATGTTCATAGCCCGGCCGGCCCTCGCCGCGAACGGGCAAACCTAAGATTCCTCCTTCCGGCCCGTCCGGCTTGTAGAAAAATCCGTGGCTTCGCAACTCGCCCTGCGAAGCGTTTTCTTCGACAAACCTTGACGCGACGCGCGGATTTCTTCCAAGCCGCACGCTCGTGTAATGCAGATCCTTGCCGTCTGTCCCGATAACGATCGAATCGCGCCCGAGCACCTCGATGCGATCGACAC
>JBHENZ010000212.1:0-11961 GCA_046261815.1 Pyrinomonadaceae bacterium
GTTCTGCCGTGAGCATAATTGGAAAGTTTGGCTCAAGGGCCCGTACTACGAGGCCGTTCGAATTTCCAGTTGGAGCGATTTTCAGCATTGGCAAAACGTGCTTTCCAAAACTTGGAACACCGACAAGCTGTTTCTTCAAAAACACGTTACAGGTTACGAAGAGTCCGTAATGCTGAGTGCATACCAAGGCAAGATCGTCGATTCGGTTTATATGCGCAAACGCGATCTTACAGAGCTTGGGAAAACCTGGTCGGGCGACACATCGCCCGTGCCTGACCGCCTCATCGATCCGCTTCACGAGACGATTCGCGATCTGAACTGGTCGGGTGGGGCCGAGTTTGAAATGGTTCGAGACACGACCGACCAGCTGTGGCTGCTTGAGGTCAACCCGCGATTTCCGGCCTGGGTGCACGGTGCGACGATTACGGGCAGCAATCTTCCGGCCGCACTTGTCGAGCGGGCTTCGGGAGTTTCCGCGGAAAACTGCATCGCGGAAGCTGAAAGTTTCAGCCGCGTCGTTTTGGAAGTTCCGGTCCGTTCCGATTACCCGCTGCCGCCGCTGCCGGAGCCGTTCGGCGGCGCGATCGGCCACTCCTTGAAACATCCTTCGGGGTTGGTCGGATTTGCGCAGCGTTTAAAGAAACCGCCTGCTTCCATCGGCGCTAGGGCAAACGGCAACGGCAACTGCACAACGTGCGAGCGAGTACCGGCGACCTTTCTCGCCGATCTAGGAAAAATCGATCTTAATAATCTGGAAACGCCGGCAAGCATATATTTTGAGCAGACCGCCCGCGACTATTTCGAAAAGGCCGCGAAGCTCGCCTTCGACATTTCAACTTCGCAGATTCAGGTCAGCAACGCCTACAGCATCAAGACAAACCCGGACGAGCGTTTGATCGGCCTGGCACTCGAAAACAAATTTTTTGCCGAAGCCATCAGTCTTCTCGAAGTGAAAAAAGCCATCGCCGCCGGTTTTCACGCCGACCAAATTATTCTCAACGGCCCTGCCAAACGGTGGCGACGCGACGACGCTGTTCCAAACGCCGAGTTCTACTCTGTTTTTTGCGACTCGATTGAGGACCTGATGCGGACTATCGACGAGTTAACGAGTGGCACGCTTGAAACACAGTATCTTGGTATTCGCCTTCGGACGCCGAATGTCGCATCTCGTTTCGGTCTGTCGATCGACGAGCCTGAAAAATTTGAGCGGTTAATAAAGGCGATCGACGAATTGCCGAGCGATTTTCGGCTCGCTATCCATTTCCACATGGCGAGCAGCAGTATCGGTATTGACGCGTGGTGGCATCTATTCGAATCGATGCTGCGATGGTGCCGGTCGATAGAGTCGCTCGCCAAACGTTCGATCGAGCTGCTCGACATTGGGGGCGGATGGTTCCCCGACGATCTAACCGGGGGCGACCGCTTCCGCGATGCTGTCCAAAAAATCCCTCTGTATCTTCCAAACGTTCGCCGCGTTATCACTGAGCCCGGCAAGGCGCTTGCCCAGCCATCGATGGCACTTGCTACGCAGATTCTCGAGATCCGTCGCTCTGGCAGTAAACCAAGCGAGGTTGTCATTGACGGGTCGATCGCCGAGTTGCCAATGAACTTTTTCTACCCGCATCGCATACTTGCACGCGAGCAGGGAAGCTGGCGGCCGCTCGGTCGCGGCAGTACCGTTCTTTTCGGACGCCTTTGCATGGAGCACGATGTCATTGCGGCCAACGTTGATCTGCCAGCATCGACACGCGAAGGCGACATATTGATTTTTTGCGACGCGGGAGCCTACGACAGGAGTATGAGTTATGCATTTGGACGCGGTTAGCAGCGAGATATTTTGCCAATCATCAGCGGCGGCAGTCGGGTTTTCCCGGCGGGCAGAGGTTTACGAACCCTGGGTCGATTGGGAACCGTCGCAGATTTCGCACCACGGAACGCCTTGTTGCGAGATCGCCCGTCGATGGCTGTGCGATGCCGATTTCTCGTTCCTAAACGGCGGTAGTTTGGCGACCGGTCCAAGATGGCTAAGCCAAAAATTCAAATGGGGCGCCTCGCGTTATCCGATTCACTGGTGCGAGGCCGTTCGTCGCGACACCTTGGACTGCGGCGTGCTTTCCGCGTTCGCACACGAGGTTCTTCGCTCACGCGGGATTCGCCGTTTCAGAACACAATTCGTCCAGCAGTTTTCCGAGCTCGCCGGCGAACAATGGGCGACCTCATGGGCCGACTCCGGCGCCTCGCTCGATTGGATCGGCCGCGGACATATCTATCACGAGGGCAATGCCGTCGCTGTCAGTGAAAACGAAATCAAAATCTGGGACGCATCTGCCGGCTGGTGGGTCGATTCGCGAACTACCGCGGGCTACGGTTCGACCCGTGCACTAAAAATCACTTGCGACAAAATTCAAATTTTTAAATGGGGCGAGCACCTGATCACAGCAAATGAGTGGACCACGCTCGCCTAAGCCCGCACGTAAGGAAAGTAAGCGGGTTTGTGGATTGTCCGCCTGGTCGTTTTGCAGGGATGCAGATCAAATTGCGGCGAGCCGACTGGGAAAGCTCCTGGGTGCGATTACGTTTGGAATTTAGTTGGAGATAAGAAAAGGCGGCTTTTCTGAACCCGCCCGTTTCGTCTACCGCGTAGCGACCGTTTGCTTTGTCGCCTTATCAAGTTCTGCAACACGTTCCATAAAACCGCGTCTCAGCATTTCGATGTCGGACGCCGAATAATTTGCGGCGCGAAAAGCGTCGTCGATCTGTTTGTCGGAAAGCTGCGAAAGCTTTTCCGCTAACCAAGCACCCTGGGCGATGGTGATATCCTCCATCAGACCACGGCCCTTACCCCTGAAATCGAAGTCGATTTTTCCTTCCTTAATGCCGCTCACAAAACCGGCCTGTTCCCATGTCTCGGGATTGTTCGTCTTGCGGCCTATTCGGAAAAAGAACGGCAAATTGTTGTTGCCGACCTTACCGAGCGTCGCGCCCAAATCGCTGATCACGTAATGATGCTCGATGCGGCCGTTATTATTAACCTGCAAAACTTTGTTTTGAAGATCAAGCAAATCCCAGTTGGTCAAAAACACCATCATTATCTTCAGCCCCTGAAGCTCGTTGGTGCCTGTGAATGGATTTTCCTTCCACTTCCATTCAGCAAGCCGTTTCACATTCTCGGGCCGGGCCTCGAGCCTGACGTTCTGGTGCGTTCCCTTACCCGGAATCGTGATAGTCGGGACGAGATAATTGATCTCGGTCTTGTAGCCCAGACCATAAAGAAGTCGTACAGCCACCGTCTCGGGCTGGGCCTCGCGGCCAAGCTTCGCGACCCAAACGCGGCCCTTAGCGTCCTTGATTCGATACTTCTTGTTATGACCCTGCTTTTCCTCTTTGATAAACGTGATCTTACTCACGTCAGGCATCCATTCCATTCCGCCCGGGCCTAGAAACAAGTCACGCGAAGGGATATCCACCGGCTCAAAAAGCACGGCGTTCATCGTCACCGCCGGACCAGCCATTTTGCCCTTTTTGCCCGACTTTTCCTGGGCCGAAACGCCCGCCGCCGCGATTGCCACCATCACCAGCGACAAAACTAACTTTCTAAAATCGTAATTGCTGTGCATATTATACTGATCTTCTTAAAATCGAGTTCTCGTAGAATCGCTGACTCGGACGCAATATCTATGCCAGCCGACGATCTTTGGCGGGCGAGCCGCGGCCCAACCATCTTTCCCGCCCGCCCTTTCCAAAATTTCAAGTTATCCGCTACACTCTCCTCGCTAAGTCACACTGAAAGAAATACTCACGCATTATGCTGTTCCTTACACAGTCGGCCGCCGTTTACGGCATCGATGCTCTTATTGTCGATATCGAGGTCAATCTGTCGCCGTCTGCGGGTGAGGCGGATCATCGGCCGAATATACAAATCGTCGGTCTTCCCGACACGGCCGTTCGCGAGTCGAAGGAACGCATCCGGGCGGCAATCAATAACAGTAAATACTGGTTTCCCGTTCACAAGACAACCGTAAATCTTGCGCCGGCCGACTTGAGAAAAGAAGGAGCGAGTTTCGATCTCCCAATCGCGCTTGGGATTTTGGGTGCTAACGGCGATCTCGGAAATTACGAAAATCTTGCAAACACATTGTGTATCGGCGAACTGTCGCTGGACGGGCGCGTGAGGCCCGTCCGCGGCGCATTATCGATCGCACTTGCCGCCCGCGAAAACGGAATAGCCAACGTGCTGCTGCCCGAGGAAAACGCGACTGAGGCCGCCGTCGTCCAGGGTGTAAATGTTTTTCCCGTTAGAGATCTTCGCGAGGCCTCCATGCTCACGCAGGAATTGCTTGAAAACTCGCCTACGCGCATTCCCCCACTCAAGCTCGATATCGCCGAATTCAAAAATAATAATGGCCATCACGCCCTCGATTTCGCTGAGGTCCGCGGGCAGGCGACGGCAAAGCGCGCTCTCGAGGTCGCCTCGGCGGGCGGCCACAACATTCTATTCATCGGCCCGCCGGGCTCCGGCAAGACTATGCTCGCCAAACGTCTGCCGACGATCTTGCCGCCGCTCGAATTCGAGGAAGCTTTAGAAATAACGAAGATTCATTCAGTCGCGGGACTTACCGGGCGTTCAGGCCTGATCACCGACCGCCCGTTCAAATCGCCGCATCACACCGTTTCTCAGGCCGGCCTGATCGGCGGCGGATCGATTCCAAAACCCGGCGAGGTGTCGCTCGCGCATCTTGGCGTGTTGTTTCTCGACGAATTGCCCGAATTCGACCGAAGCGTGCTCGAAGTTCTCCGCCAGCCGATGGAAGACAAAAAGGTGACAATCTCGCGTGCCGCCACTTCGCTCACGTTTCCCGCCAGCTTCACGCTCGTCGCCTCGATGAACCCTTGCCCCTGTGGCTACTTCGGTAGCCAGCGCGAATGCAAATGCTCGCCGATCCAGATTCAGCGTTATGTCGGAAAAATCTCGGGCCCGCTGATGGATCGCATCGATATCCACGTCGATGTCCCTGCCGTAAAATTCAACGAGCTACGCGGCAACGGCGTTTCGGCCGGCGACAGCTCCTCCGAGATTCGCGACCGCGTTATCCAAGCACGCGAAACGCAGCTTCGTCGTTTCGACGGCGAGGGGGTGTTTTCAAATTCCGGAATGTCGCCAAAACAAATCCGCACCTTTTGCGCTCTCGACGCCGCGAGCGAATCGCTGCTCGAGAAAGCAATGCACAAACAAGGCCTTTCCGCCCGTGCCCACGACCGCATCCTAAAAGTCGCCCGCACCATCGCCGACCTCGCCGTCAGCGAATCCATAGACCCGACCCACATTAGCGAAGCGATAAACTATCGCTCTCTCGATCGCACTTATTGGACTTAACCACCTGATTTTTGCAAAAATAGCGGCATACCAACGATGACCGCTGAAACTTTACCCGGATTCGACAATATCCCTCACACAATTCCGCATTTTTGCCTTGAATCTTTTCGTCGCCACAATAAGCCGGACGCTTTGGCGTACAAGATCGGCAACGCGTGGCATCGCATTTCCGGATCGGAGGCGATCGAAAGAGTACGTAAAATCGCACTGGGTTTTTCGGATCTCGGGCTTAAAGCGGGTGACCGCATCGCGATCATGTCCGAAAACCGGCCCGAATGGTCGCTGACGGATATTGCGCTGCTCAGCCTGCGGGCCGTAAACGTGCCGATTTACACGACACAGGCCGTTGAGCAGATTCGCTACATACTCGAAAATTCGGGTGCGAGGATGCTGCTTGTATCGGGAAAGAAACTTTTCGACCACGCCGCCGAAGCCATTCGCAGTATCGAATCGCTTGAGCGGCTCGTCTTTTTCGATAGTGAAGCCCTACCCGAAAACGAGCGCCGTGCGGTTTCGCTCGAATCGATCGAGAAAAACGGCGAGCAAATCCAACGTGGCGACGAAAAAGCGTTCGACGAATTACTTTCACAGGTGCGGTCGGACGATCTTGCCACGATCATTTACACCTCGGGCACAACCGGCGAGCCCAAAGGCGTGATGCTCAGTCACGAAAATTTTGTATCGAACATTATCGCGATTTCAAAAGGATTGCACATTCGCTCGACCGACTGCAGCCTCGCCGTGCTGCCGCTTTCTCACATCTTCGAGCGGACGGTTTTTTACGTGCTCTGCTCAAACGGCGTTTCGATCAATTACTGCGCGTCGTTCGATCAGCTCGCATCGCATCTTCACGAGGTCAAACCCACGATAATGACGGCCGTGCCACGGCTTTTCGAGCAGGTCTACCACAAGATAGTCAAAAAAGGGAAGTCGGCCGGCGGCTGGAGAACGCGCCTCTTTGGGTGGTCGCTCGATGTGGGGCAAGAGTATTGGGGAAAAAAAGATATGCACGAATCGGTGCCCCTCGCCCTCGCCGCAAAGCATGCCGTTGCTAGCCGACTCGTTTTCTCAAAGTGGCGTGAGGGCGTCGGCGGCAGTCTCAGGTTTTTCGTCTCTGGCGGAGCACCACTGTCCAAAAAATTGTCGTACGCATTTTGGGCCGCCGGAATTCCAATTTTGCAGGGCTACGGAATGACGGAGGCCTGCATCGTCTCCGCAAACACGCCCGACCACAATAAAGTCGGCTCGATCGGCGTACCGTTTGACGGAATCGAAATGAAAATCGCAGAAGCCGACGGCGAGATTTTGGTTCGAGGCCCAAACGTAATGCGCGGCTATTACGACAAACCCGACGAAACGGCCGCGGCAATTGATTCGGACGGCTTTTATCACACAGGCGACGTCGGCTATCAAGACGCTGACGGCCATTTTTATGTCACGGATCGCATCAAAGACCTTTTCAAGCTTTCAAACGGCAAATACGTCGCGCCGCTTCAGGTCGAAAGTCTTCTAAAGCAAAGTCCGCTGATCTCACAAGCGGTCGTCGTTGGGTCCGGCCGCAAACAGGTCGGTGCTTTGATCGTTCCCGACTGGGATGCCCTGAAGGAAACTTTGAAAGACGACGGAATCTCGGCCGGCAGGAGTCGCGAAGAACTTTGCGAGAATGCGTTGGTTGTAAAACGCGTTCAGCGCGATGCTGTTGAACTTACCCGCGAACTTAGCGATTTTGAACGTGTCAAACGCATATACTTATTGCCGCGAGAGTTTTCAATTGACAAAGGCGAGATGACGCCAACGCTAAAGATAAAGCGAAACGTGATCGATGAGAAGTTCGAAGACGCTATCGACGAAATTTGCGGCAGCTAAGATCGGTTCGGGCCTACACTTTCGCCAGGTTTTCCAGTGCCGACTTCTGCCCGGCTCGTTTCAAAACCGATTCGGCAAACTCGCGTAAATGGTGCGGCAATTCACACGGTTCTATCGGAACCGAATCAGTCTCGACAGGATAGCGTCGGTAAAACGCAGCTTCGGCCCCGCAAAAGTCGCACGCCGCTAGGTGTCGGAGCAATGCCGTCCTACTCACTGCCGGCATATCCCCACTCTGGTAACCGAGCACAGTTTCCGACGGCGGACAGCTCTTTTTCTTCCCAAAGCTAATCATTTCAGACAATTTGATGCAGGAAGGAGGCGCGCTCTCCTTCGCAAGCCTTCTCGGCCAAAGTTGAAAACAAAAACTAACAGTTTACAAGTCTTCTAAAGCTGTAATGCCCTAAACCTTCCAAAACAAATAAGATGCTCGGTCACGTTTGGTCGCGTGACTGCTGATGAAAGCAGGGATGGGTCGAGCGAAGTGCTTTGCGGTCAACACTTTAATCGTCACTGTTTAACACGGTGGGAACAAACAAAAAGTTGTTGCCGAAAACGCCTGTGAACTGCTAATATCTTAACTGTCGGTTGTGAATTGTCGTTTTCTGCAACCGTCCAATCAATCACATCGACTGCACCAGCTCGGCGGTTAGCCTCGAACAGGCATTCCACGTAAAAAGCACCCCGTACGTCCAGCCAGAACAGTGTTCCAGGTAAGGAAAGAGGATGGGAATGTGTCCACCTAAATCGGAGTGTCCGTTTACCAAGATCAATTCTGCCGACGCCCGCTAAGGTCAGCTATGAACTCAACCAAGCCGCCAGATCGTCTCCCCAGATCGATTCAAAACAAACAAGTTAGGGTCGGTAAATGGACCGAAAGCTTAAAGGTTTCGGACGTAAATCAGATCTGGATCGAGCTTCACAGGATCGTCTCGTCGCATCCGCTCGTGCGGGCGTCCAGGCGAGCCGGCTTTTTGGTTGAAGAAGGTAAACATAACACCTACACGGATTTAACGCAAGAACTTTTTGTCGCGCTCTTGAGCAAAGAGCGGTTCCAGCATTACATCGAAACCGGGATGTCCGACGCGGAGGTCGAGGCCGAGATCAGCCAGATCGAGCTCACGAATATGCTCACGGCCGAGCTCCGCAAGCGTTATCCCGAAAGCTATCGCCTCGCACGCCGCGTCTCGACGCTTGTTCAAACAAGCAAAATTTTCAAACGTTTCGATAACATCGGCAACCCCGAAGCCCACCGCCGCCTGGCCGATCGGCTTTACGGCCTCGCCGATTGGAAAACCAATAAATCCAGACGCGACGTGCAGGAGATGGACGAACGCGTAAAATCCGTTTCGTTTCAGAACCGCGACACGCGAATGGTCGGCTGTACCGGTGACGCACAGATCGTCATCAGCAACGCCGAGCTTGAAAAATTGATCGTCCGCGTTCTCAAGGCGATTGATTCGCCGGTTGATGTTCGCTCACTTCGCTCGTTCGTTATGTCGCGACTGCCGATAATGGACATTCACCTCGTTCCGGTCGGCGGCTCGGGCGACAGCGACGACGACGAACGGATGAATTTCGAAATTCCCGACACACGCGAAACACCCGAAGAAGATTTTTTGAGAAATGAGGCCGAGGCCGAGGCCGCCAGGTTCGTGGATTGTTTTCTCGAAAATCTCAACAAATCCGTTCGCGGCAAGGAAAAGCAATACGAACGAATGATCAGCGTGCTTTGGCACTGCTACCTGATCTCAGGCGGCGGCACGCAGCTTGAGGTTGCCGAAATGCTCGGCGTTTCCGATTCGCTTGTGTCCGACTACCGCAAACGCATCGAGGCAATATTGCAAGACCTTTCATTCAACGGCGTCAACGAGGCACGCCAATTTGAAAAGGCATTAAAACGTCGCGTTCGGGAAATTGTGATTCTGAAGGAAGATCCGGTTGCGGCTTGAATGCAAAACAAATCGAGCGCGTTTCACACTTTTCGATACATTCTCAATATTTTCACACTTTTCGCCGCGCCTAATGTGTAGCTTTCGTAATTGCCGCGTGTTGCACAGGCTCATCCGAGCTTTGTTTCAAGTCGGATATGCGAGAAGTATGTTATTCATGATTTGATTTCATTCTCGTCATTATCTCAGCAAACCGCGGATCGTCCCGAAGGCTGTCGAGACTGTGGTCGCGCTCAAAGTGCGGCCAGTTTTCGTTGCCGAGTTTTACGGCCCGATTCAGCCACGTAAGTGCCAGCTCTTTTTCACCGAGCAAAGAATAGGTTGAGGCTACCCAGTAGGCCATGTCGTGATCTGCCCGCGACAGGCCGAGAGCCTCCGGCGTAAGTTGCTGTACGGCCTCATCCTTTCGCCCTGATCCGGCGAGATAGACCGCATAAAGCGGTTTGATGCCTTCCATTTGCGGATTTTCCTCCAGCACCCTTTTCATCAAATCGGTCGCCTGCTCTTTATCGCCGCGATAATAGTAAACACCCGAACGAAAAATTTTCAGCATCGGATGATCGGGCTCAACGCGCTCGCCGCGTTCGATTTCACGCAAGGCCTTTTCGTAATCCTGCTTGTAGATAAAAATTCTCGAGCGGTTGTACGCCGAAACGGCGCGTGCGGCAGGATCGAGCCTGGATAATTTCTCAAACGCCCTCAGCGATTCGTCGTATTCGCCGCTCAGCCGGTGCATAACGCCCTTGACGAAATACAGCGGAGCCTCATTCGGAAACTGCTTTTCAAGAAGCTCAATCTCGGCACGCGCCTTTTTCTTTTCGCCGCGTGCCAGGTAAATCATCACCATCAGCACGCGCGCCTCGACGACGTTCGGGTCGTAGAAAAACGCTTTGCTGAATGCCGTTTCCGCATGGGTGTAATCCTCGGGCTCGCCAAGGCCCTTGAAAAAACGATTTGCATAAACCGCGCCGAGCCCGCTGTACGCAAGTGCGAAATGAGGATCGAGCTCGATGGCCTTTTTGAAATTTTGAAGCGCCGTATTGCAATCCTCGGGGTCGAGTGTGCGGAAAATAAATCTGCCAAAGCTGTCGCGGCCACGAAGGTATTCTTCCCAGGCATCGTGGTTTTCGGTAAGGCGGCGTCCGAGACGCTCCTGCTCGGATTCGGAAAGCTCCATTCGCAGGCCTTTTAATATCCGTTGCGCGATGCCGTCCTGGAGGCTCAGAATATCGCCACCCTCGGCGTCGATGCGGTCGCTCCAAAGAATGTCGCCGGTCCCAACGTCGAGCAGCTGGGCCGTCACGCGCAGCTTGTCGCCGCTGCGCAAAAATCCCGCCGAAAGCACCGCGCCGACCTTCAACTCAACTCCCGCCTCGCGCGGATCGATCTCTTCACCCTGATACTTTGCTATGATCGAGCTCGGCCGGACGATCAACGATTTCAATTGCGCAAGCTCGGTGATCACGGCATCCGCCAAAGCGAATTCATAAAAATTCGCCGCCGCATCGCCGCTCAAATTTTTGAAAGGCAGGATCGCGACGCTCTTCTTGTCTGAGCCCGTCGATGTTAACGTCGCATCCGAGATCATCATCGGCGCCTGCGACATCGAGGTGGTTCGCGATGTGCTCGATGCTTCAGGTGTCGATTTCCCCGTAAACCAATTCACGGCGCGCCGCCACGCGCCGCCGTCCATATGCGATGGTCGAAACGTATCGCCGTACATCAACATTCCGCCGCCCGATTCCTGCAATGCCTCTCGCAAACCGTCGCGCATTTGCGACATTTTCTGGAAACGATTTCTCGACTCTTTTTGGAGTGCCTTATCGATGATTTGCTGCAGGCGCGGCGGGGCCGGATCGCTACGCATTTCTGAGAGCGGTTTCGGTGTTCCGTAGAGCACCTGGTGACGAACGTCGATCACCGTCTTTCCCTGAAACGCCCAGATGCCCGCGAGCATTTCGCAGAGCAAAACGCCGGTCGAGAAAATGTCCGAACGCTCGTCGGCCCGCTCACCCTTGGCCTGTTCCGGAGCGGCGTAGGTCGCGGTACCGTATGGAATCCCGAGTTCTGTGATCTCCGCGCCTCGCGGCAGCTTGGCCTGTTCGTCCTCAAGCAATTTTGCGAGACCGAAATCTAGAATCTTGGCTTGGCCCGTCGCGGTGACCATCACGTTTCCGGCCTTGATGTCGCGGTGAATTATGTTTTTCGAATGCGCATAGGCTAGCGCGTCTGCGACCTGTATTCCGATCGATAACGCGCTTCGCAGCTCAAGCGGCCGGCCGGCCACGAGCTGTCGTACGTTCTTACCGTCGATATACTGCATCGCGATATAGAACACGCCGTTCGCTTCGCTAAAGTCGTAGATCGTGCAAATGTTCGGATGATCGAGCTGCGAGCAAAGCTGGGCCTCGCGTTCGAACCGTTTGAAGTTGGCTGTTTTCGCTGTGACTTCCGGAGGAAGGACCTTGATCACGACGGTGCGGTTCAGCTTTGTGTCTAAAGCCTTGTAAACCGTGCCTTGCCCACCCGAGCCGATCTTTTCCTGGATATTATATTGATTGATCTGCGAACCGACCATACGGATTTAGATTGCGGATTTTGGATTTTGGACTGACGAAATCCAAAAGCATCAGCTTAATTCGCAAGTGCCTAGTCTAAGCGAGCGAATCCAAAATCCAAAATCCGCAATCCCAAATTGAACTGCCGCCAACCCGGGCGGCTAATCGATCGTGATCGTTCAGCCGCGCGGCGGGTCGCCCCAGCCCGCTT
>JBHENZ010000213.1:0-8368 GCA_046261815.1 Pyrinomonadaceae bacterium
ATCCTGATCGGTCTCGGCTTTGCGAAAGATACTTGGCAGCAGCCCGCCGCGCGTCTATCCGGCGGTCAAAAGAACAGGCTTGGGATGGTAAGACTGCTCCTCTCAAGCGCCGATCTTTTGCTGCTCGACGAGCCGACAAATCATCTCGACGTAGGCGCGGTCGAATGGCTCGAGGAATTCCTAAGCGATTACGATGGCGCATTCATCGTCATCAGCCACGATCGATATTTTCTGGATCGAACGGCCGGCCGAATTGTCGAGATCGAGCTTGGACGCGCCGTAATGTACAAGGGCAACTATTCGAGATTTATCGCCGAGCGTGCGATACGCCGCGAACAGCAGCAGCGTGAGTACGAAAACCAGCAGGCAATGATCTCGAAAACTCAGGAATTTATACGAAAAAACCTCGCGGGTCAAAAAACGAAGCAGGCTAAATCGCGTCGAAATATGCTCGGGCGCCTCGATCGGATCGAAGCGGTAGCAAGCGAAAAATCCGGCGGCAATTTCAATCTCAAAAAAATCGAGCGTGCGGGAAATAACGTCTTAACAATTGATAATCTTTCAATTGGTTACAAAGACAAAATTCTTGCACGAGCGATCAACTTTTCACTTCTCCGTGGCGAAACGCTTGGTATCATCGGCGGAAACGGCACGGGTAAGACAACGCTTCTCAAAACGCTGATGGGCTCGCTCGCGCCGCTTGCCGGCGACATTCACTGGGGCACAAAAATAAGCATCGGCTATTACGCGCAAAATCTCGAAGAACTCGACCCGCGAAACGAGATCATTCAGGAAATGCGCCGCATCGCG
Source organism: Pyrinomonadaceae bacterium (assembly GCA_046261815.1). Classification (GTDB taxonomy): domain Bacteria; phylum Acidobacteriota; class Blastocatellia; order Pyrinomonadales; family Pyrinomonadaceae; genus OLB17. Next base: position 811 of record JBHENZ010000213.1, read on the forward strand.
CCGCTTGTCGACGGCGGTGAGCTACGCGGATTTCTCGCGCGGTTTCTTTTTTTTGGCGAAGATATTTTCAAGCGTGTATCCGACCTTTCCGGCGGCGAAAAGGGAAGACTTGCCCTTGCGAGAGTGATCTACTCGCAAAAGAACGTGCTGATCCTCGACGAGCCGACAAACCACCTCGACATCCCGTCACGCGAAGCGCTCGAAAATGCCCTCGACGAATACCCCGGCACCATCGTCACTGTCAGTCACGACCGATTCTTTCTCGATAAGATAGCGACGCAGATCCTCGCATTTGAGAGTGACGGTCGGGTCGAACCCTACGCTGGCAATTACACCGAGTACCACGACTGGAAAGCGGCAAGACACCTGTCAGTACCACCCGCGGCCGCGAATCGTTTAGCACAGCCTTCAATTCCGGAAATGCAATTACAGGCTCCCCGCCGGGTGCTGCCTGGCTCACCCTCTGAGAAGGAAACGGGCCGGAAGACGGGTGTGGTCGGCGTGGGCCAAATTCTCTCCAAAAACCAACGCCACCGCCTCGAGAAGCGCCTCTCCGAAATCGAAGCGGAAGTTTTCAACCTTGAAGAAAAAGTGCAAGCTCTATTCCAACAAATGAGCCAACCCCAAATCGCCGGCGACTTTGCCCGTGTCCGACAAATCAACGAGGAAATCGAATGGTCACAAACATCAATAAAGACTCTCTACGACGAATGGGATAAACTATCCTCTGTCGACGTTTGAGCCATCCACCCCGCTGAGCGTGCGGTAGCACGCGCTCATATATTTAGCTACAGGTGAAGCCGCAGGCGGAATCTGTGGTAAATTCGCAAAACCAAAATCGAGCGTGCGCAACACACGCGTCATTGGCTTTCAAGATTGCGAAACCCTTTCTTGACGTAGTTTTCTTGTAGTTTATTATCGCATTATGAATCAGTTAACAAGAATAACGTTCAATTCGAAAGTTATGGGCGGCAAACGGTTATACTGGTTTTACGCATGATCTTGATTTCGGGGTTGGCCGCCGATGAAAATTGAAAAAGCTCTAAAAACCAATCGTGAAGAAATACGGCGTATTGCCGAGCGACACGGCGCTACGAACGTTCGTATTTTCGGTTCGGTTGCGCGCGGCGAAGCCGGACCAAAAAGCGATGTTGATTTGTTGATAGACGTTGACGCGGAGGGGCGGACGAGTTCGTGGTTTCCGATCGGCTTGATTCTTGAGCTGGAAGAGCTGCTGGGCCGGCGCGTTGAGGTCGTCACTGAACGCGCCTTGAATGAAGATTTGCGTGACTGCGTTTTGAACGAGGCCATTCCGCTATGAGAGATGATGCAGTTTATTTGCATCACATCGCTGAATGCATTCATCGGATCCGCGACAATGTGGTAAGCGGAAAAGCCGAGTTTTTGACTTCTCACACAATTCAAGATGCGACACTAAGAAATCTGCAAACGATGACCGAAGCCACACAACGATTGTCCGATGCCGCGAAGCTCATGCAACCGGATGTGGAGTGGGCGAAAGTGAGTGCTTTTCGGAATGTTTTGGTTCACAACTATTTGGGGATTGATTTGGAGTTGGTTTGGAAAGTTATAGAAAACGACTTGCCAAAGTTGCGACGCGCCGTCGAGGAAATTTTGCAGATTATAGACGCGCCCGATAAATGATCTTTACTGTTTTCTGCGTATCCTCGACCTTCTTTCCGTCGGCGTTGTTGCGCGCAAGTCAAGACGCAAAACTCCATCCTCGTCGATTTCCGGATTCAAAAATGCTGTTGTTTGGTCGACCCTGATGTTGTGGTGTTTGCAGAAGGGCGCGGCCCGGATCAACCTTTGCCGTCCGGTCGTTTTCGGTTTCAGTATGAAGGCGTTCGATTTGCTGGGGGGCACCGGATTCACGCCGATCACGCTGTTCACTTTATCGAAGAGCAGCACCACGGCGTCAGGGCAACCCAACAAATCGTGAATGTTTCCGCTTAGCAAAATAACACTTCGCCGGCTCAACGTTACGTGCATTCGCTTGTCGAGGGGCGGTGTCGGCCCAGGCGTAAATTCATCCCAATGACATATCATTTTCGTATCGATCTCCTTACGAAGCAGCAAAAAGCGCTTCGCGTTTTTTAACATACACAAACGACTTGCATTCTGGAATACACGTTTTTCTGCAATTTTGAATTTCGACAAGAATTGCAGATTGTAATCTCACGCTGCAACGGGGCGGCGCAATTTGGCCCAAGGTAGCGGCTCTGGACCGCCGACCCGAAAATCGCCCACGCACCAACGGTGCGGCGTAATGCGTGCGTGTCTTACTCGGCCGCGTTGCGGCTTGATCTTTCATTTGTCGGTTTTCCAGGGGGCTCTGCCCTTGGCTAAATTAAATCGGCACCTTGGTGTTTTTAGCCTTGGGCGCGGCTGAATCGGCCGAAAGCGGTCGAATCTATCGAATTAAAAGAAGGTTTAGCGTATACAGCCGCGGCGATGCACGGCAAGTGTGGCAACTGCATCAAAATTAGGGATAGGGCAGGTTCATAAGGATGGCCGAGAAGGCTTTGGGGACGCTCTTTTGGCGCCAATTTATGACTCCGACCTGTAATTCGGCGCTTCTTTTGTGATGATCACGTCGTGAACGTGAGACTCACGTAAACCTGCGGAAGTTATTCGAACGAACTGTGCGTTTGTTTGCAAATCGCCGATCGTTCGGCATCCGGTGTAGCCCATCCCGGCACGAAGCCCGCCGACAAGTTGAGTTACCATTTCCGCTACGCTGCCCTTGTAAGCGACGCGTCCCTCAATGCCTTCCGGCACAAATTTCGAATCGGCTGCAGTCCCTTCCTGGGCGTAACGGTCGCTCGATCCCGATCTCATCGCCCCGATCGAACCCATGCCGCGATACGACTTAAAATTTCGGCCCTGAAAAAGAATTACCTCGCCCGGCGCCTCTTCGGTCCCGGCAAACAACGAACCGATCATAACGCAGTCGGCCCCCGCGACAACTGCCTTTGCAACATCACCCGAAAATTTGATACCGCCGTCTGCAATCACGGGCACGCCCGAGCCCTCGGCCGCCAAGACGCACTCAGCAATCGCCATAATTTGCGGCACGCCGGCTCCGGTCACGACCCGCGTCGTGCAGATAGATCCGGGACCGATGCCCACTTTCACGGCGTCCACACCCGCCTTTATAAGTTCACTCGCGGCATCGGCGGTCGCAACGTTTCCGGCAATTAATTCGATTTCGGGCTGTTCTTTCTTCAGTTTTCGGACAGCCTCGATCACACGCGAGCTGTGCCCATGTGCCGTATCTATCACGATGGCATCGGCCCGAGCTTCGACGAGGGCCACTGCCCGTTCGAAAAAATCGCCGGTTGCGCCGATCGCGGCCGCGCACCGCAGACGGCCCAAATTGTCTTTGGCCGCATTCGGAAACTTTATCGCTTTCTGAATGTCCTTGACCGTGATCAGCCCTTTAAGGTGACCGTCGCCGTCGGTCACCAATAGCTTTTCGATGCGATGCTTTTGCAAGGTAACCTTGGCTTCGTCAAGCGTCGTGCCGATAGGAACCGTTACAAGCGGCTGCGGCGTCATCACCTCGGAAACCGGTATATCGAATCGAGTCTCAAATCGCAGATCGCGGTTCGTGATTATGCCCACAAGAAATCCGTCGTCATTTATCACCGGCACGCCGCTGATTTTAAAACGCTCCATTATCCGAAGCGCTTCCGAAACAAGTGCGCTGGCGTGGATCGTCACCGGGTCGACGATCATGCCGGATTCGCTTCGCTTGACCTTATCGACTTCTTCCTTTTGTTGCTCAATTGAAAAGTTTTTGTGTATAACGCCGATTCCGCCCTGCTGCGCGAGCGCGATCGCGAGCGAAGCCTCGGTCACCGTATCCATCGCCGACGAGCAGATCGGGATGTTAAGCTCAATGCCGCGGCTGAACTTTGTCCGCGTATCGACCTCGCCCGGGAGCACCTCCGAATACGCTGGAACGAGCAGCACGTCGTCGAACGTCAATCCTTCCTTGATTTCGCCGTTATTCATATAAAAAAGACCGAATCGAGTTATAAAACGAAAAAGCCCGCACTTTCGGCTGCGAGCAAAATTTCAGATATCCAAAAAAAATAAAGCCGTACGCTGTCGATCAGTTCGGCGTCGGCCGCGCAAGGGTATTGGTCGCGGGCCTCAGAATGGCCGCAGGTGGCGATTGCACAGGCCGCGTTAGCACAGGCCGAGCCGGACGCGCGGGAATGTTTGCAGGCGTGGCCGTTTGATCGGACGTAACCGTCTGCAAATCCGAGATTTGCCCGGACTGCCAAATCTCTGTGAAATTACTTTTGTTTATCTCAACGTCGATTGTCGACCGACGCGGGTTAAGCGGCACACTCGGCAGCGTGATCGGCTTTCCGTTTATCGCCAACGTGGTATATGCCGCTTTCGATCGATGATAGCTTAGAGCCAGGCTCTCCTTCGGTTCGAAAATCATTGGGGCTTCCGGCCGAATCTCAGTTTGCGAACGTTTTTTGTCAACCGCGTGGCTTAACCAGATCGGCTCGGTTACGGCCCGAAGTTCAAATTTCGCGTTTTCGAACTGAGGTGCGGACACGCCAGCCGGGTTGGCGCCCGTGCTGCCGGCCCCTTCGATATTTGTCTGTGCAGGCGTTGGGGTACTCGAATTTGAAACAGTAATCGCAGGTTCACGATTTCGAAGATAATTAACGGCGAAAAGGATACCGGCCGTCATTAGCGCAAGAATGACGGCGGCAATTATTATCGTCGGCAGCTGCGCGGAGATCGGACGCTCGTCCGTCAGCACCTCGGGCCGGTACGATCGGGGTTGTTGTATCGTGTCGTCGTTCGACGCTGCAAAGAGCTCCGCGTAGTCTTGCAACGCCTCCTGTTCGTCAATACCGATGTATCGCGCGTACGACTTGATGAAACCCTTATTGAAAATGCCGCCGGGCAGCGGTTTATAGTCGTCTTTTTCGATCGACGAAATATATAGCGAGGAGATTCGCGTATGCTCGGCGACTTCGCTAAGTGAAATACCTCTATCTTCACGTGCTTGTCGGAGTTTTTCGCCCAGGGTTTGTGACATTTTTTGCTGCCTTCGCGAAACGCCATCCGGATAGAATGATGCCGGATTTTAACCTTGAAATATAGCTTTGTTAAAACTATGTTGTCAATACAGTATCTCGTTATCGCTAAAGGGCATCAGGCTTGATTACGGCTTAGACGCGTGATACGTTTATGGCGGGTAACGGCGGAGTCGAGTCTCGCCGCGCATAATAAAGTGAGGAAAGCATAAATGAGTTTGGAAGCGCTCGGTATGGTGGAAACGAAGGGCTTTGTGGGGGCTGTAGAAAGTGCGGACGCGATGGTCAAGGCCGCGAACGTGCAGCTACTGGGAAAAGAGTACATCGGTGCAGGCTATGTCACTATCTTTGTGCGTGGAGACGTCGGGGCTGTAAAGGCCGCGACCGATGCCGGGGCCGCAGCCGCTCGACGCGTTGGAGAACTAATCAGCGTGCACGTGATTCCGCGGCCTCATAACGAGGTCGAACGCGTGTTGCCGAAAAGCGGAAAGTCAGGTTTGAGCCCTAATGAAAAAGCGTTGCAGGGCGGTGGCGGACGACAGTTGAGCTCGGGCGACACCGGCGGAACGGGAGTGGGTATTCAAGGCAATAAGAGCCGGACGAGATAAAGTTAATCTGCTTGGCGTCGATCTCACCCTATCCGATCGAAAGGGAAAATGAGCGACAATCTTTCCAATTCGCAGCAGGAAGCAAACGACGCGGTCGAAGCCGCGTCGCGTGCGTTCACGACTCTCGCAAAATTCGACCAGGCCAGAATCGACACCGTTTGCGATGCGATGGCCAGGCAAGCACTGGCAGAATCCGGGCGCCTTGGGCTGCTCGCTCACGAAGAAACTGGCTTTGGACGAGCGGAAGACAAACGTGAGAAAAATCGGTTTGCCTCCGAAGATGTCTGGAATCATTTCCGCAAACTGAAAACGGTCGGCGTTATCGATGACCGAGGAACCATTGTTGAGATCGCATCGCCTAGAGGCGTGGTTGCCGCGATAATTCCGTCTACCAACCCGACGTCGACGGCTATTTTTAAAATAATTATCGCAATCAAGTCGCGAAACGCCGTTGTGCTTTCGCCGCATCCTTCGGCCGCGCGATGTATTTTTGAAACAGCTCGCATTATGCGCGAGGCTGGCGTCAAAAACGGATTGCCTGCCCAAGCGGTACATTGCCTCGAAAACCCGACAATCGACGGAACCGAGACGCTTATGCGTCATAAAAAAACGGCCGTCATTCTTGCGACGGGCGGCATTGGGCTGGTACGAGCCGCGTACTCGTCCGGCAAACCGGCGTTTGGTGTTGGGCCGGGAAATGTTCCGGTGTTCGTCGAACGAACGGCCGATCTTGGTAAGGCGGCGGCCGACATTTTGACGGGTACGTGCTTTGACAACGGCACGATTTGCGCGTCGGAGCAGTCGGTTGTTGTTGATTCACCGATCGCCTCGGAGCTGAGAGAGCAATTCAAGCTTCGTGGCGGCCATTTTTTAAGTTCAGCCGAAGCGGACGCCATCGGAAAAGTTCTTCTCACGCCCGAACGAACGCTTAATCCGGGAATCGTCGGCAAATCCGCCGAATATATCGCGAATTTATCGGGGATCAGCGTTCCGGCCGGGACACGCTGCCTGATTGCAGCCTGCGGCGGCGTCGGGCGCGATTTCCCGTGGTCGATCGAAAAGCTTTCGCCGACATTGGCGTTTTTTGTCGTTGACGGAGTCGAGGCCGGTGCGGCCCGGTGTGAGGAAATTTTGCATTTTGGCGGAATGGGACATACAGCCGGGATGCACACGCAGAACAGGGAAGCGGCGGTTCGCTACGGCGGACAAATGCCTGCGGCGCGCGTTGTTATAAACTCGCCGACGACCCACGGAGCCATCGGTTTATCGACCGACTTGCCGCCGTCAATGACGCTTGGATGCGGATCGTGGGGCGGAAACGTGACGTCGGACAACGTGTCGCCGATTCATTTGATGGATATCAAGCGAGTCGCATTCGAGACGAAGCCCGTAAACCGCATGCCCGGCATAAAGCCTGAAAGGCAGATCGAGAAGCCGGTTGCTCCGCGAATAATTCCGAAACGCGAAGAGATCGCCGCGATCGTCGACGGATTCTTGAGCAGGAAATTATCGGAACCGGTTGTCTCCATGCCCATTGTGGAAACGGCAACTTTCGCACAACCGGAAGCGACGCCATCACCGGTAAAAACGATTATTCACGAATTGCGGCCACAGGCATCTCCTAACGGAGCGTCGCAGACACCAGTTGATTTTGTAAGCGAGGCCGACGTGCGGACGGCGATAGAAAATAAAGTAAAAATCTACATTACGGCAAAGACAATTCTCACGCCCGCGGCTCGTGATCTCGGCGAGGAACGAGACATTTTTGCTAGAGTTTAAGGATATTGATTTCGATGGGTAAAGCTCGAACACGCGGCAGGCCGGTTCAGGTGGCAGCTAAAACAGCCGAAGTTTTAG
>JBHENZ010000214.1:0-8307 GCA_046261815.1 Pyrinomonadaceae bacterium
GTTTCGCGAAAAGTATTTTTCACCCCAGAGACGCAGAGAAGCGGAGCGAAGTTCCCCAGCCTGCACAAGTCGCCGATCCTGCGCTTACTATTTTCTGCGCGGCCTGGCTGCTTGTTCCCCTGGTTTTCTTTTCCTTTTCAGGATCGAAGCTGCCGGGTTATATTTTGCCGTCGGTCCCGCCGGCAATAATAATTTGTGCCTTGTATGTTTATCGGTGGGCGGGGATGACCGACAAACGGCGTCTCGTTATTAAATTGGTGGCGGTCGCCACGCTTGCGATCGTCGCCTGCACTGCATTGTCAGTTGCTCCAAAGTTTGCCGAGGCAGATTCGATTAAGGCGCTGATGACCGAAGCGGATATCCGCGGACTTTCAACTGAGCCGGTCTTGAGCCTGCATACGATTTCGCACAATGCCGAATTTTATGCCGCCGGGCGAATCGTTCGCGATGAGCACGGGCGCCAGCGAAAGTTTCTCGGGCCGCTTGAGGTGCTGGATTATATGCGTAAGAACAATTTGCGGACGGTGCTGGTGATCGTGCCGCTTGAGTATCTGAAAGACGCGATGGGGCAGGAACATTTTGAAGGACTGGTTTTGCGAGACAATGGCGAACTGGCTATCGTTGCCGCCAGAGTGAGATGAAAAGTAAAACAGCCGGGATTAATTTCATCTTGCAATCGCACCAAGGCGCATAATCACAGAAAGAAAAGATAAAGATAAGGAAGAATCTTTCAACCGCTGCGGTGAATTAATTTTCCGCCGCTCGCCGCAAGCGATCCATCAGGGCCGCACCGATTTTCTGTTCGTTGACAGTTTCGCAATAAATTGTCGCAATTTTCTGCCGATCGCATTCGCGGAAAAATTCGAAGAGGTTCCGCACGTATTCTTCGAGCGTTGGACAAATTAGTTTTAGTTGAAAATAAAGGCCGGGATCATGAAGTCCGATGAATGCGGCATAATCTAACTCGATTTGCGATGAAGCGTGGACGAGCACGACGCGCGCTCGTGGCGCATAGTGTTTGTGGTTGAGACCCGGGCTACGCGGACCCTCGCTGCGGCTGTGAGCCCCCATTATTATTTCGGTAACCACCTCGCGAATCGCCTCTATTGAAACGGCTCCTTTGCGCAAAATGATGGGAATCTCGCCCGTGCAGTCGACGACGGTTGATTCAATACCGATGTAGGTCGCGTCCCCTTGCAGAATGCTATCTATTCGTCCGTTAAGGTCTTCAAAAACGGCCTGCCAAGTCGTGGGACTCGGTCGGCCCGACATATTTGCCGACGGTGCGACGACGGGCGTTTGGCAGGCGCGCAAGAATTGATTTGCAACTGGAAGTTTCGGCATTCGGATACCAATCGTTTGTAAACCGGCGGTCGCGATAAAGGGAACGGCATCCGACTTTTGCAATACGACGGTAAGCGGGCCCGGGAAGAAGTGATTGATAAGCAGCTCGGCCAATGCGCCAACGTGACGGGTGAGCAAAGAGAGCTGAGTTGTGTCGCAGATGTGCGCTATTAGCGGATTGTCAGCCGGTCGATTTTTTGCGCGGAAAATTTTTTCGATCGCGGCCTCATCGAACACGGCCGCACCCAGGCCGTAGACCGTCTCCGTCGGAAATGCGACGATCTTGCCGTCACGTATAAACGCTGCCGCTTCGAGCGGATCGGCTGTCAATACGGTTTTCACTTCGTGGCTCGCGTTAGCCTTCCGCCTCGCGGCTGATCGAGGCCTCGCTTTTATTGCGTCGTTCCAAGCCCAGGGTGCAGACCACGCCGAGCTCGGCCGCCGAAAGCGGGATCATCGATTGAAGCGCGGCACGAGTTTGAATAAGAGAACTTGCCATACAATCTCTCCCTGTATTAGAGGATTCGCAAAAACTACGAGCATTTATTTACCGCTAGCTGCAAGCGAATGTCAATGTGGTCGCCGTCCAACGCCGAGTCGTTTGTTTGCATCCTTCGATACGATAGAATTCAGGTATGACGATTGCCGAAAAACTGAAGGCTCTTCCAGCTTCGAATGGCATTTACATTCACAAAACCGCGGATGGAAAGGTGATCTATGTCGGCAAGGCAAAGAACTTGCGCAATCGCGTTCGGCAGTATTTTCAATCGAGCCGCAATCAGGACGCAAAAACGAGACAGCTCGTAAAACGAATTGAAGATTTTGAGTTTATTGTCGTCGATAACGAGGTCGAGGCGCTCGTTCTTGAGTCGAATCTGATCAAGAAGCACAAGCCGCGGTTTAACGTGTTGCTCAAAGACGACAAACAGTATCCGCATTTGAAATTGACAAACGAGCCGTTTCCGAAGCTTGTGATCACGAGGTGCATCGAGCGTGACGGTTCGAGTTACTTCGGGCCGTTTTTGCCGGCGTCACTGGCGAGAAAGACGATCGATCTGGTCAACCGGCTTTTTCAGATGCGCACGTGCGACATCGTGATCGATGGCAAGCTGCCGCGGCCGTGTCTTGAATATCATCTGAAACGCTGTTTGGGTCCTTGCGTTAAAGGTCTGTGTACGCAGGACGAATACAGCCAGGCGGCGCGCGATGTGAGGATGCTGCTCGAAGGCAGGAACAAGGAGCTCGCACGCGATCTTGAGCAGCGGATGTGGAAATTTTCCGAAGAGGGAAAATACGAGCTGGCTGCTCGTTTTCGAGATTCGCATCGCACGGTGCTCGCCCTTGGCGAGCAGCAAAAGATGGCGATGACGGCCGATTTGGACGTCGATATTTTTGGTTATTATCGCGAGGGCGCGCGGCTGGCCCTGCAGCTTTTCACCATGCGCGAGGGTCGCGTGGTCGGGCGACGAGAATTTTTCTGGGAAGATCTGCCTGCGAACGACGATTTCGATTTGTCGGAATTTTTAGGCGACGTCCTGGCCCAATATTACTCGACGGATTACGTGCCGCTCGAGATTCACGTGCCGCAGGATTTTAATGATCGGCCCCTGCTCGAAAGGGCCTTGACCGACCGCCGCCGGCGCCGCGTTCGTATTCTTGACCCGAAACGCGGACAGAAGCGACAACTCGTCGAGCTAGTAACGACGAACGCCAAGATCGCGTTCGAGCAGCGGTTTCGCGTCCTTAAACCCGAGGGCTCGCGCGTGCTCGGCGAGTTGCAGGAGTTGCTTGAGCTCGGACATTTTCCGCAGCGAATCGAATCATTCGATATCTCAAATATTCAAGGCGCGGAAAACGTGGCGGGAATCGTCGTCTTCGAAAACGGAAAACCGGCTCGTGCGGAGTATCGACGATTTATCATCAAAACGGTCGAAGGTGCAAACGATTTCGCGTCGATTAACGAAGCGGTTTTCCGACGTTACAAGCGGCTTCTAGCCGAGGAAAAACCTTTGCCGCAAATCGTCTTTATCGATGGGGGGAAGGGCCAGCTTTCAGCGGCTGCTGCGGCGATGCAGTCGCTTGATCTTGCGGCTATCACGCTTGTGGGCCTCGTAAAACCGCCCAAGCGGCACAATGAAATCTCGCATCTTTTGATCTACGGCCGCGAAGATCGCCCCATTTTCTTCGACCGCAATTCACTTGCCTGTCGCTTGATTTTGCAAATACGCGAAGAAACGCATAAGACTGCTGTGCGATTCCACCGCAAGCGCCGCGAGAAACGCGATTTTACGTCGGAGCTTTCGGCAATCCCAGGCGTCGGCGAAAAACGAAAAATGAAACTGCTGCGAGAATTTGGATCGATTGAACGTGTAGCAAAGGCCAGCGTGGAGGAACTTTCGCCCTTTGTCGGAATCAAAACCGCGTTCGAGATCGCCCAGCACTTCGAAAAACAGCGGGCATCGGTAAAAGCGGCACCAAACTAGCCGAGAGCACGGCTAAATCAAACGTCATCAAAGGTTTCCATTTTTCTTCAGATTCTCCAGTAATTTGAATTTGCTCGACACCTTGCCGGGCCCGCAAACCGCTCCCGCCCTTTGTTTATCGAGCCGTAACAAATATTTAATAGATGGAATAAAATTTGCCTAAATTCGGGCAAGTTTACGCTTTTCTCGGGTTCGAATCAGCGGTAAACGGCCGCTTCCACCATTTTCATTACATGCAAAAATTTAATTTCCACCAAACGGAGGCCCACAGGATGTACAAAACAGGCTTTTCAGCAATTGGAAAAGTTTTCGTTACGCTTCTATTCACCCTGCTACTTGCCCCGGCAGCTTTTTCGCAACTAACTAACGCGTCAATAACCGGTCGAATTGAAGATTCTACCGGCAAAGTCGTTCCGGGAGCGAAGGTCACGGCAATCGATAAGGCGACCTCCCGCGAACGGACCGTCACGACGAATGAAGATGGCGACTTCGTGATTACGGACTTGGTTCCGGGCCGCTATTCTATCTCGGCAGAGGCTCAAGGTTTCAGCCGGTCGGTTCGCGAGGACGTTGAGCTTAACGTTGGAACCCGGGCGACTTTCAATTTTTCACTACAGCCCGGCAACGTAACCGAGACCGTCACGGTCACGAGCGAACAGCCGCTTGTCGAAACGACCAAGTCGGACATTGCTCAATCCATCACTCCTACCGAGATTCAGAATCTGCCGGTCCTTAATCGAACCTTCGCCGCCCTTTCGGTCATCGCTCCTGAGGCGCGTCCCGCCGGTAACTTTGACCCGACCAAAACGCGCGTCGGCAACGTCGCCTTTAATGGTGGAGACGGCCGGCAGGTTAACGTCAATGTCGACGGCGGTGACAATAAGGACAATGTCGTAGGCAGCCTGCTTCAGAATTTCTCGTACGAATCAATTCAAGAATTTCAGGTCCTGCAACATCGATGGACGGCCGAACAGGGCCGAGCGGTCGGCGGAATTGTTAACGTGATCACCAAGAGCGGCGGAAACGATTTTCACGGCTCCTTCTTTACCAATTTCCGGGATGAAGCGTGGCGTTCATTTGATTTCTTTGAGAAGCAGCGTAGAGTCGCGAATCCTAGCTTTAAGAAGCCATCGTTCGAACGTCAGGAGTTCGGGGGCTCTGTTGGTGGCCCTATTTTAAAGGAAAAACTGTTCTTCTTTTTCGCACTTGAGAGGTTTCGCGAACGGCAGAACGTGCCTGCCTCGGCAAATGCAATAGTCCAGATCCCACTGATACCGGGGGCGGCGTTCGTGCCGGAGATCGCGACGCCTTATAACGACCTACTTCTTTCGGCCAAGATCGACCACCGGATCAGCGACAACCAAAGCATGTTCTATCGGTATTCGTACCAAAAGAACGATTCGCCAAACGATCAGGTCGGGCAGATCTTGAATACCGACGCAAACGGCGGAAACACGAACGATAACAAGCTACACAGCTTTGTAGTTAATCACACGTATAATTTCTCGCCGACAACGCTCAACCAGTTTACATTCCATTATCAGGATTTCTCGAATGCGATCCTGGGCATCACGACAGCACCGCTGTTGACCTTTCCAGGCAGCATTCAGATCGGAGCCAATATCAACACACCGCAGGCAACAACCGAAAGGAAGTATCAGTTTCGTGACGATTTCACCTGGATACGTGGCAATCACAACATGAAGTTCGGCGTAAATTACATCAACACCGAGCTTGGCGGATTCTTCTTCTTCGGGGCCAAGGGTTATGTCATCAACTTCTTTGACTCCCCACAGGTGATTTCAACGAATAGGCTGCCGAACGGAGCGGTCGGACCGTACACGCAGGGCTTCGCTACGCCGGGCGCGGTTCAGAGCATTCAATTCTCAGACGGCGAAGGAACCCACGATCAAAAGATCCATCAGACTGCCCTTTACGTACAGGACGACTGGAAGGTCACTCGAAAGCTAACCCTGAACCTCGGTCTACGATGGGACGCGAACATTGGAAACCTTCCTGATCAAACCAACAATCGGACGATCAAGATCCTGAAGCTTTTGAACAATGAGCGGGCCCGTGCGATCACGGGCGACGACGAGAAGCTCGCGAGAACGACGCCAAACTGGCTTGAATTTCAACCGCGTCTCGGTTTCGCATACGATCCTTGGGGCGAAGGCAAGACGGTGATTCGAGGTGGCTACGGTATCTTCTACGATCAGCTTTTTCAGAATCTAACCCTATTCTCGCTGACACAGTCCAACCCGGCTCTTTATCAGACTGCACTTAACCGGACCAACAACGCCGTCGGCGTTGGCCAGCTGGCGACGTTCCGATATGGGGTTGATCCGCTGCCAACGCCGCCCGCTGATTTTTCTTTCGCGGACCTGGCATTTGGCGGTTTTGGCCGCATCAACGACCCTGACGCTTCTGAACCCTATATTCAAAAGTTCAGCATCGGTTTCCAGCACGAGATCAACCGCAAGTTGTCGGTCTCGAGCGATTATGTTCATACGTTGGGTCTTAACGAATCCCGCGTTCAGAATATTAACCCGCTGATCCGAAATATTTGCGACCCGAACTTCCCGGGTTCTACGCCGAGCTCGCCGCGATGCCCGCGTGGAGCGGTTAGCCGGTTTTTCGACCAGGCTTTCAATGAACTCGGCCTGATTCGATTCACTGCTGGACAGCCGATCACCACCGGAGTGGCGCGGGCTGAACAGATCAACATGATCGGGACGACCAACCGGTCGCTGTTCGATAGCTGGACGACAACGTTTAAATATCGAACTCGAAAGATGCTCCTTAACGCGAGCTATGTATTGGCAAGCTCGCGGTCATGGGGCGGGCAGCCGGTGGCCTCGTACACGGGCAACGGTATCGCAACGATTCCTGAAAATCAGTTTAAGGAAGAAGAATTCGGGCCAACTAGATTCGACGAGCGGCACCGTGTCGTGATCAGCGGCGTTTTCAATCTTCCGTGGGACTTTCAGATTTCGCCGATCCTGCAGTACGCGACCGCAAGGCCGTATTCGGCGAATGCCGGTCTTGACCTTGACGGCGACGGCCTGACCACAAATGACCGCATTTGCCAGGGCGTCGATCCGCAGGCTGTGTTCGCTGTCCGCGGCAACTCGGCCGCCATTCAGGCCTTGAATCCTCGCGGTTGCGTCCAATCAAGAGTGAATAGCCAGCGGAGCGGATTCATTGTTGATTCGAGCGGAAATGTTCGCGAGGCAAGCGGACGGTTCTTCAACGTTGATCTTCGGATCAACACAACCTTCCGGTTCGGGGAGAGATTCGCCGTGGCGGGTTACGTTGATCTTTATAACCTTTTCAACACGGAGAATTTGGCACTTGCCGACCGGTTTGGGCGAAGCCCTGCAACGTCGGCGGCCGCGTTCCTGCAGCCACAGTTTTTGTTCGGGCCGGGCTTCGGTCCGCAGATCGGGCGCCCGTTCACGGCCCAATTCGGAGCACGATTTACTTTTTAAGCAATCCTTCCTGGAAGAATTGCTTTTTGGGCATCTCCTCGAGGAGATGCCTTTTTTTCGTTGTTTCACGCTGGTAGTATGTTTCCGAAACATTGCGTTCCAGCATAATTACTGAACAGTGGGTGCGTCGGAATGTGGGACGAAGCACTGGCGGCAGCGGGCTTCGTATTTGTCGGCGGCGCCGACTTCGACGCGGGCGTCGGATTCGACGGTGCGTTGCGAATAATTTGCCGTATTGCCGCACTTGACGCAGATGGCGTGGGTTTTGGTTATAAATTCGGCGATCGACAAGAGCTGGGGCATCGGTTCGAAAGGCTTGCCGGTGTAATCCTGATCGAGACCGGCGATGATGACGCGTTTGCCGGACCGGGCAAGATAGTTGGCCGCATTGACGAGTCCCATGTCGAAAAACTGGCCTTCGTCGACGCCGACAACCTGTGTGTCGGGTTCGACTTCAGACATCATCTCGACGGAGCTGTCGACCGGTAATGAAAGATGCTTTAAGCCCGAGTGCGATGCGATCTCGTCGTCGGAATAGCGAACATCGATTTTCGGCTTGAATACTTGTACTTTCTGACGGGCGATTCGCGCTCGATTAAGTCGGCGAATCAGCTCTTCGGATTTTCCCGAAAACATCGAGCCGACGATCACCTCGATCCAGCCTGTGCTATTCCGTCTGTTTTTGCGGCGTTCTTCCGTATTGTCGAATGTGAATTCTTCAACCATAAAAATCTTGCCCAAAAAATTTGGGAAAGACAATTATAGGGAAAAAGCGGATGGGTGAAAATGCGGAAAGGCGGAAAAAGACGGGCATTCGCGGCGATTAGCTGAGCCGGAAATCGTAGCCCATCATCTCATTGGATTTTTCTATGCCAAGCAAGGCGAGGATCGTTAGCGCGACGTCGGCGAGCGGGCCACCGGGACGAAGGGTTATGTTCGTGGATCGTTCATCTATTAAATGAAACGGGACGGCGTTCGTGGTGTTAAGT
>JBHENZ010000215.1:0-4858 GCA_046261815.1 Pyrinomonadaceae bacterium
AGCAGCACTGAGCTTTCCGCCGCAGATTGCGTCGCGATAGAGATTCCGGCCAACATAAACTCAATCGAGCGTTCCGATTTCGATCTTGCCCGGAAATGGCGCGAGGAAACGCGGCGTGTTTTTCCGGAGGCTCTCGCGGCCGGGTTCGTTGTAACCGATTATTTCCTAAAAAACGCGCAGACCGGAACCTACATGCTTAAAAAAGAACGGCCCGAAGATCACCTATAAAAGATCGACACTCTATAATTCTGTGAATACCTTACAGTTAGAAAAAATAGAGCTCCGTGAAATCGAAATGCCGCTCAAAGCCCCCTTTGAGACTAGCTTCGGCGTCACCACTAAGCGCCGAATTATAATCGTCCGTGTTTTTGACAAGAGTGGAGCCTCCGGCTATGGGGAATGTACGGCTATGTCGCGGCCATTTTACAACCCCGAAACGGTAGATTCGGCCTGGGACATAATTTCAAATTTTATCGCTCCGATTCTCGGGTCTACTCGGGTATCCACCGCAAGTCAGATCGGCGGCTCTCTCACGGCGATTCAAGGCAACTGCATGGCCCTCGGTACCGTGGAAACCGCCATCTGGGACTTGGAAGCTAAACTTCTCGATCTGCCTCTGTGGAAGCATCTGGGTGGAACTCGGAATGAAATTAGCTGCGGCGTCTCAATCGGGCTGCAAAAAACCCCCGAAATCCTGCTCGAAAAAGTCGCCCGCGAGATCGAGAGCGGCTACCAGCGGATCAAGATCAAAATTAAACCGGGACAGGACGTTGGACTCGTCAAAGCCGTTCGCCGCGAATTCCCGAATATTACATTATCGGTTGACGCAAATTCGGCGTACTGCATCGATACGGATGCCGCAACGCTTCAGGAACTCGACGATTACAGTCTGCTGATGATCGAACAGCCCCTCGCCGCCGGTGACCTGCTCGATCACTCGAAATTGCAGCGGAGGTTAAAAACCCCGATCTGCCTCGACGAATCGATCACCAGTCTGCGCGAGGCCCGCCAGGCTTTGGAACTCGACGCGTGCCGCATCATCAACATCAAACTCGGGCGCGTCGGCGGCCACGCGTCGGCACGCGGCATTCAGGAACTGGCCGAGCTCCAGGACATTCCCGTTTGGTGCGGCGGAATGCTCGAAACCGGTATCGGCCGCGCGCACAACATCGCGATGTCCACCCTCGCAGGTTTTACACTTCCCGGCGACGTTTCGGCTTCAGCTCGCTATTGGGAAAATGACATTGTTGAACCGCCGATCGTGGTCAGCCCAAACGGAACGATAAAAGCTCCGTCCTCGCCGGGCATTGGATTTGAAGTCAAAGAAAGGGAGATCGACGCATTGACTGTAAGGAAAGAAACGATAGTGCCGGACCGTGCCGCGGAAGTGTCGACCTTCAAGCAACTCAAACAACCGGTGGTCCCGGCCGGCCGAAGAGTCAACTAATGAAAAAGATATTTGTTGTAATGATGCTTGGGGTTATTGTTTGGGGCCGCGACGTTGGGTCAGGCCGATCCGAGAAGTATGTTGGGCAGTATCAGGTAACGGGTGTTCCCCTGATTATCACTGTGACAACTGACGGCGGGGAAGCTGGCGATACAGGCTATGGGGCAACCGAAGACGGCTTTTGCTGGTCACGGGCGAGAATTAGTAGAGAAATTAGTATAGTTTTACGGGCTGATAAACAAGGTCCAGGTGGGTATCTGAGTATCGAGTTTTTCGGCGAAAAGGCAAGTTAGATTTTTCTAAAAATTCAATTGGTATGACCGGATTGATGGTCAAACGATTGGCGACGGCGTTCGCGTTGGCGATGCCTCGGGAGGAGACGCACGAGATCGCGCCGCACTTGGCGTTTTTCCAAAGAGTGGCGGCGATGATACGCCAGCGGCTCGCCGACGAGGCCGGAGCGGCGGGCGCCTGCGAGACATCGACGCGGCCGTGAGGCAGGTCATCGGCGGGGCAGTCGATGCCGGCGAAGTGATCGATCTTTTCGCCGCCGCCGGGCTGGATGCGGCACGGCTGGGCATCCTGCATCACATCAAAGCGTCGGTTGAAGGTGAGTATTTATGGATGCGGCCAAAAGGAGCCACGACACTTTCGAGGCCGGTCGTCGTCGTGCAGGTTTGATTGGTGTAGCCTCTGAACGGGTTCGTCGCCTTCGAGACGCGGCCCATCGTGTCATAACAGGTCAGCACGAACGCGTCGCCGTCGTCATCGACGGATTGCGTCCTGGCGGTTCGCCCCAGCCCGTCGTACCAAGAGTAACCTTCCTTCCATTTGGTTTCATCAATCTGCGATCTGACCTTTACAAACCTTGTTGCTGCACTAGTTCCCGCACCGTATTCGGTTATCGTTTGATGTCCGTTCGGGGCGGTCACTTTGCGCACCCGCAGCAGCGGATCGACCGCACCGGTGACCGGATCGGCGTAACTGATCTGCGTGGTCTAATTGTTGGCATCCGTCCTCGCCGCCGGTCTGGCCGGGATGGCAACGCGGCAATCCACCGCCGTCGCCACGGACCAGTACGGCAATCGTGCCGACGTGACGGTCACCGAAAACGACCCAAACGTCCAGCGAAACGCTCGGCAGGCCGCCGCCCAGCAAGCCGGCCGCAATGCCACCCGCTCCGAGATTTTGGAAGAGCATGCGTGGCGAAAGCACACGCTTTTCAAGGACGAGATGCGCTACGGCCTCGTGTTCTTCAAGAAGGACGGTCTGACGGACGGCCTGGTGCTTTCCTTCGAGATCGACAACGTCGTTTACGAGATCCCGTACGGCAGCAAACGCGAAAAAGCCGACCAAGCACGCTGAATAGTGGACAAAATAGTGAACAGCGTCCGGCGGGAAACCGGCGACTCGAACCGCAAACCGTTACCCTGTCGACGCTTACCGTCGCCGCCCCAAAACCCCGGCCCTCCTTCGGATCAGAAGGTCGCAGGTTTGAGTCCTGCAGGGTGTACCATTTAAATATCAGGTGTCCAAAATTTCTGTCCGCACGAATCGACGGGCTTGAGTCCTAACCCGGCAAGTTCTCTTTCTTCCACTCCAAGATATGTAAAATGAGGAAGGTCTGAGACGACCGTTTGGAACCACCCGTGCTTTTCGAGAATCTCGCGGACAGTGGGCTCGCCGAATTCGCTGACGTCGAACGCGAGCATCGAAAGATGCTGCGAAGCACCTGCCGGAGCGACCGAATAGATAATAGATTTCGACAGATCTTTGGCAAAAAACAGTCCGTCGGCCTCGAGTTTCAAAACCTCGGCCACTTGCTCAAATGGCGAAAGCGAGCGAAGGTACGCAGCTGTATCCGGCGAAAGTTTTTCTTCGTTCACCCAATAATTCAACGCCGGCTCGACTCGGCTCGTCCAAAGATTTACTGTAGCTTGATAGTCACGCGCGGCCGAGTCAGCACCACGTGGACTGATCGAAAAATTCTGTGCATTCGCCTCCGATATAGCGGCCAAGAGAGCCTTCATCGCCGGCCACTGAAGCGAAAGTTCGTACCCGGCGATAGCTGTCGACACTTGGTTCAGACCAGCTTGAAATGCGCAAACGGATGCTGCATCTTTGAAAACCACTGTCGGAGGTAACTGCACGCCGCTTGCAACAAAAACGGAACCATATTCAACCAGCAGCAGCCGCTCGACCGCATCGTCGGTTAGGATCAGCCCGCGTGGCAGGTTCGAATAGAATTTGGTCTCGCGGATTTCAAGTAACGATTTGGTATGCATGGCGGGCGTTTTTCGCGTATATTCGATTCAGTCTGCCTTTACGTATAGCTCTCGCCGTAATCGTTAAAAATGAAAAGCAGCAAGCGCAGATTTTTTCGCTTCGCGTTCGGCATATACCTCGCCGTGGTTCACGCTGCACTTCTGTTTTTGTTAGCCGAACGCTTTCTTTATTTGAGCGTCTTTTTCCCGCCGCTCCAGGCAAGCGTAGCCGATCCATTACCCGAGGAACCGGTTCCGACGCCGCTGCCGATTCCGTCGATTCTCTCAGATATTTCCTCACCCACTCCTGCCGTCCATGCTAATCTTCCTGTCGCCTCCGGCAAACTGCTAATCCCCGTCGTCGGCGTCACACGCGAGCAGTTGACCGACACCTTCAGTACCGCACGTTCCGAAGCCCGCGTCCACCAGGCGATCGACATCGCGGCACGAGGGGGAACACCGGTCGTCGCGGTCGCTGACGGGAAGATCGTTAAATTCTGGGACAGCGATCACGGCGGCATAACAATTTACCAGCTTAGCGCGGATGAACGCTACTTTTTTTACTACGCCCATCTTCAAAGTCGAGCACCCGAAATAAAGGAAGGCGACACGGTTCGACAGGGAGCGACCATCGGCTTTGTCGGCGACACGGGTAACGCGGGTGCCGGCAATTTTCATCTGCACTTTGGCGTCTCAATCGTAATCGACCCCAAAAGGTACTGGGACGGTCAAAGCATTAACCCTTATCCGCTACTCACGCAACCCTAGGTCCGAATTTGGAACGATTCTTGCTAATTTTTAAATCATGTGTAACGAAAGAGTTCGGGTATATTTGCGCCCAAATAACATTTTTCAAAAGAACTTTGTGTATCTAGCGGTTCTCGCGGCGGCGGTAATTGTCTCTGGCTGTGTGGCAAACGATCAGGGCTCGCTTCAACAGCCGCAGCCGCCTCCCTCGCAGCCTGCGAGTACGAACACAAACGTAAGTGCTCAGGCACCGGAGGCTCCGGCAGTTCCGATTACGCTACCGATGGTCGAGGCCATTTTGGCGGATGAAAGTTTTATTAATGAAGCAAAATCGGGGGCGGCCCTTACAGATGAAGATTTCCAGAAGCTTCGCGACGCCGCTCGCAACGAGGTGTTGACG
>JBHENZ010000216.1:0-10634 GCA_046261815.1 Pyrinomonadaceae bacterium
GCCCACCGCCGAGCCAGTATATATAAAGACTCAGAAGATTAATCTTCGGCAAGGCGAGATCCTTGGCCCCGATCATTATCGGGATCAGGAAATTTCCCAACATCGCCGGGATCGACGGAATCAGGAAGAAAAAGATCATGATCACGCCGTGCTGCGTGAAGACCTTGTTGTACGTCTGCGATTCGAGAAGGTCAGTCGCCGGAGTCAAGAGTTCAAGCCGGATCGCTGACGCGTAGATGCTGCCCAGGAAGAAGAAGAACGAAATGCTGATCAAATACATGATCGCGATCCGCTTGTGATCCTTCGTCAGCAGCCATGATTTCAGCGTCGTGCCGTTAGTCAGATAATTCTTTTTCGGCTCGTTCGCGTAATCTGTGCTTAGCGCATCGACGTTTTGCATAGTTCCTATAATACTGCCCTATCTTTTGTTACTGTTAATCGGCTCGCCGCGCCGGGCCGGAGCGTTCGGGTTACTTCCCTGCGCGTTCGGTTGTCCGCGGTCGGCTCGCGGCGGCTGCATTGTGTTGGCCGATTGAATCACGTTTTGCGCCGCCGATGTATTCCCCTGCGGCTGCGCACCGACCGTTGCGGCCGTGCTTGTTGCAGTGACGCCGCTCAACGATTTTATGTACGCGACAAGGCCGACAAGTTGCTCTTCCGTAACTTGTCCTTTAAAAGTGGGCATTATCGGCTGAAAGCCTTCGACGATCTGCACGCCCGGATTCAGAATTGAGTTGCGTATATACTCGTCGTTTACTAAAACCGTTTGACCACCGACTAATTTAATGTCTTTACCGTATATCCCTTCGAGCTGCGCTCCACGCTGCGTCGCCCCGCCGGCGTGGCACGAAGCGCACCCAAGCTTGTTCTCAAAAAGGTCGCGGCCGATCTCGACCGGCGTGCCTTCGGACACGCTGCCTGCCAGCCAGTTGTCAAAATCACGCTGCTCCATTACGTAAACGTAGCCGCCCATTCCGGAGTGATTCAGCCCGCAATATTCCGCGCAGAAAAGATGATATTTTCCCGGCTTGGTCGGCTCGAACCAAAGATAAGTGTAGCGCCCCGGAACCACGTCGACTTTTGTACGAAATGCCGGAACGAAAAAGTCGTGAAGAACGTCTTCGGTGGTCATCGTCAATTTGATTTTGCGGCCGACGGGCACATGCAGCTCGTTGATCTCGCGTTGGCCCGTTTCGTGCTGGGCTTTCCACATCCACTGCTTGCCGACGACGTAGACGTTCATATCCGGATCGTCGGGTATCCGAAACTGGTTGTAAAAAACGATAACGCCACCAAGAAAGATTGTCATCGATACGACGAATGGAATAATCGACCACGTCAATTCCAGCATTATCGACCCGTGCACCGATTCGGGCGTCGCATATCTTTCCTTTTCCCTGTACCGTATGACAAAGAAGAAAACGGCTGCGGCGATCGGTATCGTGAAAACGACGCTCACCACAATAAGGTAAAAATAAAGCGCGTCGACCTGCCAGGCGAAACTGGATGCCTGTTCGGGAAAAATGGGAACCCACGAATTACTCTGCATATTCCACGATAAGTTTCGAGTTCCAAGTTCCAAGTTTCGAGCTACAAAGACAGTATTTAACCCGGAGCCTGCAACTCAGAAATCGAAACTTTTCTATTTCGTCGCCAAAAGACAAATCCAAATGCGACCATCGTCAGGATAGTCGCGATGCCGGCAATACGAATCGCGTTCAAGATCGCAAAGCCGTATTTTCCGGTCGACGGGTCGTAATGATAGCAATAAAGCAAAAGCTGATCAGCGGCCGAGCCGACTTTGCTTTCGGCCGACTCCATAATGCCGAATTTTAGATCGCGCGGGCCGTAGTCGATGCCGTACATGTACCGCGAGAGTTTGCCGTCGGGTGTCAGGATCATCACGCCGCCGGCGTGGGCAAACTGCCTCGACTTTTCATCCCACTTGTAACGGAATCCGGCAGCCTGCGTCGCGGCGTCGATCGATTCTTGAGTACCGGTTAAGAAGTGCCAGCCGTTCGCGCTCGCGGGGCGGCCGTATCTCTCGATGTAGGCGGCTTTTTTATTTTTCGCCAGCTCGGGCTTGTCGTTTTCGCGGGTGTCGAAGCTGATTGCGATGACGTCGAAGTCCTTTCCGGCATTGAGCGAAATTCCTTTGAGCGATCCGGTAAGCCCGTTCAGAACCTCGTTGCAAAGCATTGGGCACTCATAGTAAACGAAGGCCAAAATTGCCGGCCGCCCGCTTTTCAAGAGATCGCCGAATTTTATCGATTGTCCGCTTTCATTCTTGAAAACCGCATCTAGCGGCATTTGAGCTCCCAGTTTCTGCTCGATGCCGATCGACTGAAGAGCGTCGGGCATACCACCGCTCGGGCCGACCGACGGCTCGTAATATTTCGGCGAATACAAGGGCGATTTGTAATGCTCCGATTTCTGTGCAAACACGCCGGACGGAGCCGCGAAAAGCGCCGCAATCGAAATCAGAAAAACTAATCTTGGCGAACGAAGTTTCATTCTTTGGTCGTTACCTTCGCTTGATGCCGACGGCGCGTCCCGAGCTCGAATCGATAATTAGCGTTCGAGACGCATCATATCCCGCCTGAGCTTCCGGGCCTTGACGGGCTTTCACCATTTGCTGCAGCAAAAGTTCTTTTGCCTGCTCGACCGGCATTGCCGCGACCGCACCGGTTCTTTCGTCGCGCATGCCCTCGCGCCAAAGTTGATCCCATTGATCCCGCAGCTGCCAATATTCGGACTGGGGTTGGTTTAATTCCAAATTGATTCGGCCGTTCGGCCCGTCTACGCCGAATCCCGGTGCAAGTTGCACGCGCGGCTCGGGCGGCAGGCGTTCCATTTCAGACATCGCCATCGGATTCACGTCCTCACGCATCTCCTCGGCTTTGGTGTCCTCCAGCACGTCGATCAAAACCCACATCAACCCGAACGTCACGACAATTAGTAAAAACAGCCCAAGTCCAAAATAGAAGATACCCTTGAGGCCGATGATGTTCTGCTCGTACGGCCGCTCGAAATCAATAAACGACTTTTCGTGTTTTGTAGAACCCATAAGTGATTTTCCTAATGTCCTTTCCCGTGATCCACAGCACGTTCGAAGAACGGATCCATCACCGGCACCATCGGCCGTTTTGCGAGCTGGCCGAAAAAGTACCAAAGCCAGATGCCGCCGACCGCAATTGGTGCGACAAAGTCGAGCCAGTGCGGGACTGCATTGTGCACCATGCCGTGCCCTTCGATCCGCGGGCTTGGGCCGATCAAAAAGTAAAGGTCGACAAAACGCATCAGGATTATGAACGCGCCGATGGCCGCAAGCTGTCTCGGCCGCCGCTTAAAATCCTGCTGCAGCAAAATTAAAAACGGAAACGCAAAGTGGAACAAGATCAGCATCCACGCCACGATGCCCCATCCGTTGCGCATCCGGTCGATGTACCAGGTTGTTTCTTCCGGAATGTTGCCTGCCCAGATAATCAAATACTGCGACAAATTGAAGTAGGTCCAAACCATTACAAACGCCAGCATCAACTTGCCCAGGTCGTGGAAATGCCGCCGGCCGAGGACGCGATTCATCGGCGACAAATCGTACGTCGAAGCGAGCAAAATAACCGTAAAGCACATCGTGCTCAGCACCCAGCCGATCACGAAAAGCAAACCCCAAATTGTCGAGAACCAGTGCGGAGTTAGCGTCATAACCCAGTCGACGGAGGCGAATGTGCAAGTTAATACAAAGAACACCATCGTCGGGCCCGAGAAGCGGCTCGCCCGTTCGAGATAGCCGGCGGCGGTCTCGTAATCGTCGGAGGCATCCTGCCTGGCAGACCAATGATTGAGCAAATACACCATCACACCGAACAACGCGAAATAAACGGCCGACCTGACGATCCACCAAAGCGGCGTCATATACGCCCCGCGATGCTGCACGGTGTAGTCATCCGGCGGCAGATGCGTCCATTCGTAAAGCTGCGTTACGCCGATCGCGATCGGCAAAAATAAAACGACGATTAGCGGCAACGTCCGAGTAGCCGCCTCGAGTATTCGCCGGATGACAACGCCCCATGCTCCGCCGGTGAGGTATTGCAGCATTAGCAGCCCTAAACTTCCGAAGCACAAACCGGCCCAGAAAATGAACCCGATCAGCCACGAACGAAGTGCCTGTTCGGTATCGATGTACAACCCAATGGCCCACACGAGCAACGCGATGCCGCCGAGGCCGAGGGCGATCGTTCGATAGCGTACAAAGTCGGCCGGTGCCAGATAATTATCGCGAGCCACCATCACCGTGTGCCTCCACTTGTCGCGGGAGTTGGCGTTGCGGCGGCCGATTGACCGACATTTAACCTCGTCGTCATATCCGGATTCTGGCTAAGCTGCAACGCCCGAATGTAGGCGACGACCGCCCAACGGTCAGCGGCATCAAGCTTATCGGCGTAACTATTCATTTTCCCCCAGCCGTTTGTCATCACATCGAAAAAGTGTCCGACCGGCGCGTTGCGAAGGCGGTCGTCGTGATACGTTGGCGGTTTCGAAAACCCGCGGCGGACGATCATCCCGTCGCCGCTGCCGACGGGCCCGTGGCATACGATGCAGTAAATATTGTAACGATCCTGACCGCGGTCGATTATCTCCTTGGTCATCGGCATTGGAAACTCGTCGATGTCGTTAGGAAAGCTCGAAACAAGGGTGTTTCCCGAGGCGTCTGTCGTCGTCTCGACCTGCACATTTGCGTTTGGGGTTGCTATCTTGCCGGAATAAAACGTCTTGTCCTCGCGCAGCTGTCCGCGGGCAACCGTGCCCTCAGGCAAATCGCGCGAGGCCCGCCCGTCCGCGAAAAAATCGCTCTTCTCGTAATTCTCGTATCGCGGATTGTCCTGCATGTCGTAGCGGCAGCCGGCAAACAGTAGGAAGAAAGCAGTAAGTAGTAAGCAGTAAGCCCGCTTCGGGGTAATTGAAAATGGAAAACTGAAAATAGACAATTTTCCATTTTCCATTTTCAATTTTCCATTATTCTTCAACATCGAATACCTCCTGCGGCCCAAGCCCTTCGACGAAGCTTCGTGTTTTCTCGTAATCGAACTTTAAATCTCTCGATTCAATTAGCAAAAAAAACTTTTCGCGCGAGGCCAGGGCAAACCGGGGGACGTTGAAAACCGGATGATACGGCCGCGGCAAACCATTCAAAAAAAGCATTCCGAACACGGCGGTGAAACCGGCAAACAAAATCGTCAATTCGTACGTCGGCGGTATAAAAGCCGGCCAGCTCAGATACGGGCGTCCGCCGACATTCAACGGGTAATCGATAAAATGAACAAACACTTGCAGGCCGAGGCCCGTGACCAAGCCCGTTATGCCACCGAAAAACACAAGCAGCGGCAGGATGCTGCGGCGAATGCCGAGGGCCTCGTCGATCTCATGCAGCGGAAACGGCGTGAACGCGTCGGTTTTCGTAAAACCCTCGTCCCGCACCTTTCGCGCGGCGTCAACAAGCTCTGTCGCCGTGTCGAATTCGGCCATTATTCCGTGAAGATTCATAAAACCATTTCCGAGTTTCGCGTTTCGAGTTCCGAGTTTCCTAAGCGACTAACGCGACCCGGAACGCGGAACTCGAAACTATCTATTCGGCGGATCTGTCCGCTCGTACGTGTACTCGATCTCGACGACATTTTCCTCAAAATCCTGATGACGACCGTGCACATTTGCGTCGGGCAAAAGCGTCCGCACCTCGAATATCGAGATGATCGGCAAAAACCGCACGAACAAAAAGCACAGCGAGAAGAAAAAGCCGAGCGTGCCGATATACATCGTCCAGTCAAACATGGTCGGGGCATACATCGCCCACGATGAAGGCAGAAAATCGCGGTTTAAGCTCGTGATAATAATCACGAACCGCTCAAGCCACATACCGATACTTACGATTACCGATATTACAAAAAGCCAAAATGCGCTTTCGCGAAAACGTTTGAACCACAAAAGCTGGATGGATAGCCCGTTACATAAAATCAAAAGCCAGTAAGCCCACCAATACGGCCCGGTCCAGATGCGGTTGTAGATCATAAACCACTCGTATCGGTTTGCGCTGTACCAGCCGAAAAAGGCCTCCATCGCGTAACCGTAAACGACAATCAAACCGGTCGCAAGCATCACCTTGCCCATATAAATTAGGTGGGTATCGGTAATGAAATCCTTCATGTTGTACCAAACGCGAAGCGGAATGCAGAGGATCAGCACCATTGCGAAACCAGCGAAAATCGCACCTGCGACGAAGTACGGCGGGAAGATCGTCGCGTGCCAGCCCGGCACCTGCGACACCGAGAAGTCGAACGACACGATCGAGTGCACCGACAGCACCAGCGGCGTCGAAAGTCCCGCAAGCAGCAGATAGGCAAGCTCGTACCGGTGCCAATGCCGAGCGCTTCCCCGCCAGCCCCAGGACAGCGCACCGTAAAGCGTTTTGAAAAATTTGTTCTTTGCCCTATCGCGCAACGTCGCGAGATCGGGAATCAGCCCCACGTACCAGAACAAAGCCGAGATCGTCGCATAAGTCGAAACCGCAAAAACGTCCCAAATTAAGGGCGAGCGAAACTGCGGCCAGATGCCCATTGTGTTGGGGTACGGAAACAGCCAGTACGCCGCCAGCCATGGCCGGCCGGTGTGCAGCAATGGAAATATCGCCGCGTTCGCCACAGCAAACAATGTCATCGCCTCGGCAAACCGGTTGATCGACGTTCGCCATTTCTGATTTAACAGCAAGAGGATCGCCGAAATTAGCGTTCCGGCGTGGCCGATACCGATCCACCAAACAAAATTGATAATCGGAAACGCCCAACCCACCGGCTGGTTGTTGCCGAAGATTCCCATGCCGCGTGCGAGCAATATCGTAATGGTTGCAAGCAGCAGCTGTGCTATGAGAAACGCAATACCAAACCCGACAAACCAAAAAAACGGCGTCCGCTTTTTCAGCGTTACATCGCCGATCTTGTCCGAAACGCTGCCGAACGTATGGTCGCCCTCGACCATCGGCGGTTGCATCCGCTTCTGGATTTCGTGCAGATTGTTTCTGTCTCGCGACAATGCGGGATCTTCGGTCATACCTATCTCGCGTCAGGTCCTAGTGCCCGTCGGTCGCGTCTCCTTCGCGTCCTTCGGCATGGGCACTGCCGGTTCGTGTTTTGTAATCGGGCATTTCGGGATTTTGATTTTTCAGCTCGGCGAGATACGTCGTTCGCGGCTGAGTGTTCAATTCATTTAGCAGCGAATAGTTGCGTCTGTCCTGTTTCGCACGGAATATCGCACTCGATTGATCGTTAATATCGCCGAAAATGATCGCATCGGTCGGGCAAACGGCTTGACACGCCGTTACGATCTCGCCATCCGCGATCGGCCTTCCCTCTTTTTCCGACTCGATGCGGGCGGCCGAGATTCGCTGCGTGCAATACGTGCACTTTTCCATCACGCCGCGGCTGCGAACCGTCACTTCCGGATTACGCATCAGCTTATACTGCGGCGTGTCCCAATCCTGATACAGGAAAAAGTTAAAGCGCCTTACTTTGTATGGGCAGTTATTCGAGCAATACCTGGTACCTACACAGCGGTTATAGACCATGTCGTTTAGACCTTCGGCACTGTGAACCGTCGCGTGGACCGGGCAGACGACCTCGCACGGTGCCTGTTCGCACTGCTGACAAAGCACCGGCTGAAAATGCGCTCCTTCGGGATGATCGATGTCGTGCCCGTCGAAATAAGTATCAATTCGCATCCAGTGCATTTCGCGGCTTCGCTCGACCTGTTCCTTGCCGACAACCGGAATATTGTTTTCCGCCTGGCAGGCGATCACGCATGCATTACAGCCGACGCAGGAGTTTAGATCGATCGACATTCCCCAGCGGTGATACCGATCGTACTTTTGCTGATATTCCTGGGCGACATTGTAATACATCGAATCTTTGTAGTGATCCTTGTCGTGCTTTTTCGCCTTTTCGATTTCGGCCTCAATGTGGTTCACGTCCCAGACGCGAAGCAGATCGCGGCCTTCCATATTGAAATGGATTTGGGTCGACGCGATGGTCGTCTTCTCGCCAATTTTATCGATCTCGCCAAAACCATTATTCATGGAATCGGATCGCAACACGTCGAATGCGTTATAACCAAGCCCATTGCCGACGCGGCCCGCACGCCATCGCCCGTAGCCGGTGAAGATCGTTACAACGTCGTCGGGCTGCCCCGGCGAGATCCAGACGGGCGCCGCCTTTTGTATCTGGCCGCCCTGATAAGTCACGCGAACTAGATCGGCGTACATGTTTTGGCCCTTTGACGTGACAAAACTCATCGGCCGCTCGCCGCCGGAAATCTCCTTCGGATCGTTTCCCTGATTTAACTGTAGCCGCTCGGCCGTTTTCGGGCTGATCAACAGCACGTTGTCCCACGTGACCTTGTTCAGAGGCTTTGGCAGCTCTTGCAGCCAGCCGTTGTTAACAAAACGCCCGTCGTAAACGCACGGATCGGGACGAATCGAAATCTCGAGACTGCCTGCCGCAGGCTGCGGCGCCGGCGGCTGTGCCAGAAACGCGACGTTCGCCGCGACCGTCCGCACGGGAACCGCGGAATTCGGTATAAAGCCGTTGTGAACCGCACTTCGCCAATTGTCGTCGAATGCTGTCGCGGCCGCTGCGGGTGCCGCGGCTTGTGCCGCGGTCGGCGACGCAGCCGGTTGAGCGTTCGCTTGATCAGCGGTCGCGCGTGTGCGCGCTGTCGGCGGCGAAGGCTGTGCGACAGGGCCGTTCGCAGTGCTCGATGCAGCGGGTGTCGCGGAGGCTGTGGTCGTCGCCGCTCGCGGCGTCATGTTCTGCGTCTGCCAGTAAGACCTTAATGTGTCGTAATCGGTCTGCTCGAAATTCTCGCGGAAAAAAAGCTGGACGATTTCCGTCGCGGTTCGGCTGCCGTAAAGCGGCCTGATTAAGGGTTGCATTAGCGAAACCGTTCCGTCGTAAGCACGAGCGTCGCCCCAAGATTCGAGAAAATGTTTTTCTGAAACATGCCAGTGACATAGCTCGGCTGTCTCGTCCGAGTACTGCCCAAGGTGCACACGTAGAGGAATCTTATCCAGCCGCTCGCGATTGATCTTCAAATCGACTGGCGTGTTGTAAACCGGATTTGCACCGAGAATTACAAGCATTTTGACGACGCCCGCGTCGATTTCCGTGACGAGCTCACGCAGCTGTTCGATTTGCGTCCGCTCGGCGAATGCCACGAGAGGATCGGTATGAACGACGGTTTGGCCGACATTGCCGAGTGCTCCGTTTATCGCATGGGCGATCGCATGAATTTCCGGCCGCTGTTCGTCGCCCGCTATTACGATCGACCGACCGCGATGAGCCGTAAGATCGCGCGACATCGTCTGGATCCACGCCTCATTTTCGATGTAGCTCGACTCCACTCCGCCGATTCCGGACGCCGCGGCGACTGCCTTTGCGACTTCGAACATTTGCGAGGGTTTCACGCCCAGTCGATGGTCCGCCTTGGCTCCGGTCAGGCTCAGCGACGTTTCGATCGCGTACAGACGACTGATCGCGGTTCCGGCTTCCTCGCTCATTCGCCGCTTGCGGGCGTAGTCTTTCAGGTATCGAACGTTGAAGCCCGAGAAAATATCGTTGTCCAAAGTAAGGACGCGGTCAGCGAGATCGAATCGGTAAACGGTATTCACCGGGCTGCCGAAGGCAAGGCGGGCACCGGCCATCGCGTTGTCGTTATTTACCGGGGTGTATTGATACCACTTAGCGGCTGGCAGCTCGCCGGCTAATCTACGAAACTGATCGATCATCGTCGGCGAGGTTACGGTCTCGGAAAGAAAACGGATTCCCGCACCGCCATCCCCGCGATTTTGTTCGATTGCGGTTCGAATGGCGTTTGTAAAATTCTGCCAATTCGACGGCGTGCCGCGAAACACGATTTCCTGCGAGCGGTCGGGATCGTACATCCCGAGCAAGGACGCCTGGGCGAAAACGTCGGTCGCCCCGAGGCTTCCCGGGTGCTCGGGATTTCCTTCCAGCTTAATCGGCCTCCCGTCGTACGATTCTGCCAGAAGGCCGGTCGCGATGCCGTTTAAGGTCATCGATGTGGCGAAATAGAGGGATTTTCCCGGTAAAATATTTTCCGGCTGCTGCACGTACGGGACGATCTTCTCGGGCGGCTGATACACGCATCCCGAAAGGCCGGCAAGCGCGAGCGAAGCCCCCATCACCTTGACAAAATTGCGGCGGCTAAGGCTGTGGTCCCAGTCTTCCGCATTCTGCGGAACCTCGTATTTGACGAACTCCTCGAATTCCGGCGAGTCGGCAAATTCTTCGATACTCCGCCAATAATCCTTTCCGTTCTCGGAAAGGATTTTTCCTCGAATCGCCGCAAATTTATCTTTGCTCAGTGTTGTTGACATCTTTATCTAACGCGGCCGTCCTACCTGTGACAGGTGGAACAGCTTGTCAGCATATCGCTGCCGCGGATACGATACTGTTCCTTTAGCTCAAGCCGCTGCTGGGCCGTCAGACCGCGGTCCTGCCACTGCTGATTATAAATCTCGGATGTCGGCCGAATAAATTTTTCGGGCTCTCGATGGCACTGCAGACACC
>JBHENZ010000217.1:0-3017 GCA_046261815.1 Pyrinomonadaceae bacterium
ACTTAGCAGCGGCAACCTGTATGGTCTTCGTTCTCGGGATCACTGCTTTTGGCCAAAAGAGCTTGAGCGATTCGCTGAGGGCGATAGAAAAGTCGGCTTGGGAGGCGTTCGGAAAGGGCGACGGCAAATTTTTCGAAGCTATGCTCGCTGACGACGGCGTCACATTCACCGGCACAGCAATTGTAAGCAAGGCGGCGTTAATCAAGGAGATTTCGACGAAGCCATGCGATCTGAAAAGCTTCGCGTTCAGCGATTTCAAGGTGACGATGATCGATCCGAACACCGCGTTAGCGACCTACAACGCGACGCAGGAGGGCACCTGTGCGGGCCAGCCGATGCCGGCGAAAGTATTCGCATCAACCATTTTTGTGAAGCGAAAAGGAAAGTGGCTCGGATTCTTTCACCAGGAAAGCCCGATGTAGGTATGTAGTCATAGCCTCCCGGAAAGCTTGGACTTTTTGAGTGCGGCGATCTCGCGAGATTCCATCTTTCGTGAGGACCCCGTCGTTAGAAACTCATCCCTTACTGGACCGATGGCGATACGGCGGAGTTTTGCAACGGAGTTTCCGATCGCGTCGAACATTTTGCGAATTTGCTGATTGTGGCCCTCGTAAAGCGTAACCTCGAACCAGCCGTTTTTGTCGGTCGATTTCAACTGCTTAATCTCAGCGGGGGCCGTTTTGAAGCCGTCGTCTAGCCGCAGTCCTCGGCGAAGCTTGTTGAGGGCGGCGTCGTTCGGCAGACCCTTTACTTTTACCTCGTATACCTTCGGGATGGTTTTGGAGCTGGTGACTTTATTCGTAAAGTCGCCGTCATTCGTCAGGATGATCAATCCTTCAGTGTTAAAGTCCAGACGGCCGACTGGGTGCAGACGGCCATAGCCGCGAACGAGGTCGGTTACCAGTGGCCGGCCTTCAGGATCGGAAACACTCGAAAGATAACCTTTGGGTTTGTTTAGTAGAATGTAGGCATTCTCTCGGTGCTGGATTTTGGCATTAATCAATTTCCCGCGTACCTTGATGTGATCTTGTTCCGGATCAGCTTTCGTGCCTAATTCAGTGATGACCGTGCCGTTCACCCTGACCTGACCCGACGTGATCATTTCCTCGGCGGCTCGCCGAGACGCGAGGCCGGCCTGCGAAATCAGCTTTTGTAATCGCTCCTGCATTAGGGGAGTTTACCGCAGAGACACGAAGACGCGGAGAAGAAAAAATCTAGCCGCAGATTAATGCAGATTTCGCAGATGGCTTTGGATGCTACTATCAATTTACTTTCTTGCCCCGTTTACCTCGTGTCCATCTGTGGTTGTTCCGCGGTTTCCCTATAGGTTTTACGCAATTAAATCTTCGAAGTCTTCAATCGAGGGCAGCTCGGTCAGATCTTTGAGACCAAACTGGATGAGAAACTCTTTTGAGGTGCCGTACTGCATTGGGCGGCCGACAGTTTCCTTTCGGCCTTTTGCAACGATGAGGCGTTTATCAAGCAGTGTCTTGATCGCCGAAGCGGACTGAACGCCGCGGATTTCCAAAATTTCGGGTACGGTAACGGGCTGCTTGTAGGCGATCACGGCCAGTGTTTCGAGCGAGGCGAGCGATAGTTTTGCGGAGGGCCGCGTTTTCAAAAATTTTCGCACATCCTCGTGAAGTTCGGTTCGAGTGGCAATCTGCCATCCGCCGGCAATCTCGCGAATTTGCAAACCGCTTTCGCGATTTTCGTATTCGACTTTTAAGGCATCGATGGCCGACGCGACAGCTTCGCGATTTTCAATCAGCACTTCTGCCAGCAGCTTGACGGTTATCGGTTCGTCAGAAACGAAAACGAGCGCCTCAACGGCGGCCATCAATCCGGGCGGTGTGCGGTTTCCGTTTCTCTCGGCGTTAGGCGTTTCCGTGGATTGTTCCGCAGCGTTCATTTAAGTTTTTCTCAAAACAATGTCGCCGAATGTCGATTTTTGCAGCAGCCGCACGGCGTCGGTCCGCGCGATTTCGAGCACGGCGATAAATGCGGTAACAAGCTCGCGTTTCGAATGGAGAGTTTCGAAAAATGCCGCGAGGTTGATTTCGATTCTCTCAGTGATCTGTCGCCGAAGAGTTTTGATCATATCGGCCAGAGAAATTTCTTCGCGATGAATCTCAAGGCGAATTTCTTCCGTATGGCGAGCGAGAATTTTTTGAAATACGCTGAGCAGATCGAACACCGATGCATCGATCTCCTCATTGCCGTCGTCGGATTCGATTTTGCCGCGAGAGAAAATTGCGTGCTCGATCGTGGTCCGCTCATAAAGCATCTGCGAGGCGGATTTGTACTTTTCGTATTCGAGCAGTCGGTCGACGAGCTCACGTCGCGGGTCATCGATCTCCTCGTCTTCTTCAGCCTGCGCGTCGCGCGGAAGGAGCATTTTCGATTTGATCTCGATCAGCGTTGCCGCCATCACCAGAAAGTCCGCGGCGACGGCGATGTCGAAGGATTTCATCAAACGAATGTACGTCAAATACTCGTCGGTAATTCTCGCAATTGGAATGTCGAAAATATTCGCCTGCTCCTGCTTGATGAGGTACAGCAAAAGATCGAGCGGCCCGGCGAAGTCGCCAAGTTTTAT
The DNA here is from genome assembly GCA_046261815.1 of Pyrinomonadaceae bacterium. Lineage (GTDB taxonomy): Bacteria > Acidobacteriota > Blastocatellia > Pyrinomonadales > Pyrinomonadaceae > OLB17. The sequence continues at coordinate 2,600 of JBHENZ010000217.1, forward strand.
CTTCAATTCGTCGCGCGACTCGGAAACGATCTGGGCCGACTCGTTGTGAAAATCGAATGTGAATTGTTCGGCGGCCTGCGCCATAAAAACCAAAGCACAGATTAACTCAGATCAAAAGTGGTAATGCCACTGTGCTATTCTGAGTCAAATCCGCGTTCCCCCGTGGTTGATTCTCTCGGAGATAGATAATGTAATCGATCTTCGGCGGCTCCATGCCGCTCGCGCGCAGATTCAATATAATATTTCCGCGGTGAATTGACGAATGCAGAAGCAAATGCGTTAAGAATTCGCGAAACGTGTTTTCGCAGGCGACGCCTTCGCTTTCTTTGCTGCCTTCGTAGGTCAGCTTCACTCCAGGATCGAGCACCTTGAGCGGACCAAGCAGCCAGTAGGAATCATTCACCCATCGCGCATAGGC
>JBHENZ010000218.1:0-4786 GCA_046261815.1 Pyrinomonadaceae bacterium
CCCTAAGGCATATATGAGGACGACGAGCCCGGTCCCGGTCGCGATGGCGTTTGCCAGCAGAGCTATCGCGGCATTTCCGCCCGCCAACCGTTCTCCCATAATACCCGATCCAACGACAGCAGCCAGCAAACCGGCAGTGCCGATAAACTCGGCTGCAAGTTTCCGTTCGTTCATGGAGTAGATAATTCTGTCGTTATCAACGCCCCCGAAAGAGCCTCGGAAAGGTCTCTATATATATCATCGATGTCCTCTATGCCAACGGAGATCCGTATAAGCCCGTCGCTGATTCCTGCCTCTTTGCGTTCAGCTGCGGTTAGCGAAGCATGCGTCATCAAAGCTGATGGCTGGACAATCGTTTCCACACCGCCTAGAGACGTGGCAAACGTACAGAGCCTAACGCGATTTACGAGAGACTTTGCTCTTTCAGGCGTGCCCACATCGAGAGCGACGATCCCTCCAAACCCGCGCATCTGACTTTTCGCAACACCATAACCGACGTCCGACGGGAGACCTGGATAGTGGACGGCGATCGCCTGCGGGTGTTTGGATAACAGATTCGCTAAAGCATATGCGTTGGCGTTATGCCGCTCCATTCTCAACGCCAGAGTCTTGATTCCGCGATGCAAAAGCCAGGCAGTCTGCGGTGAAATTGTGCCGCCAAGAAACTTAACTGCGAATTTATAAATAGACTCTATCCGGCTAGCCGCGCCCACCAAAATTCCCGCTGTCAAATCGCTGTGCCCGCCAAGATATTTGGTGGCACTATGCACCACGAGATCAACGCCCAAAGCGAGCGGGCGCTGATTATACGGTGTAGCGAATGTGTTATCGGCCACGGTCAGAATGCCGGCGGATCGAGCAATTTCGGAAACGTGTTTTATATCCGTTATGCGAGTCAGCGGGTTCGAGGGTGTTTCAATCCAGAACATTCTGGTGTTCGACCTTGCAGCGTCAGCATAGTTCTCCGCCCGGGAAACATCGATAAACGTCGTTTCGATATTGAACTTCTCACGTATCTGCTTAAGCAGATGTGTCGTCGTCGAATACATCGACCGAGGCGCGACGATGTGGTCGCCGCTTTTAGCGTGGGTCAGAATACTCGCGCTGATCGCCGCCATACCCGAAGCGAAGGCAAGAGCCGACTCTCCGCCTTCGAGCACGGCGATCGTTTTCTCCAAGGCTCTTGTTGTCGGGTTACCGAGCCTACCGTAGTAGTAACCCGGCTTTTCCTCATTATGGATGGCCGTGCCTTCATCGACATCGGAAAACGCGAAGACCGACGCCGGATAGATCGGCACGGAAAGAGCTCCGTAGTGATCCTGTCGGTCTTCGCCGCCATGAACGGCAAGTGTGAAAAACGATTTGTCGCTCATGTGTTCGTCGTGCTAACAACAAGGCTGATTCGAAGCACCAATAGTAGACGCCCTCTCGCCTGGCGTGCAACACGCGGCCGTCGAAAGCTCGGCGTTCTCTACTTTGCTGCCACACGTGCACGCATTGGCAGTTGGCTCGGTATTTTCGAGAACGACGAATACCTCCCATTCGTTGCCGTCAGGGTCGCGTGTCCAAGTTTTGTCCTGCAGGGCGTAGCAACAGTCCACTTTCATTTCGTCGACCGTCAACAAGCCCTCGGCAATCCAACGCTCCCGTGTGGTTAGAACGTCTTCGGATGATGCGACCTGCAAACCGAGATGCGACAACGTGCCGCCTTCTGTGTATGGAACTTCGTTGAGAACAAAATTGAGCGGCGGGTTTTCGACATCGAATTTCGCGTAGCCAAAGCTCACGCTTGAAGTTTCGCTGGAATTCGCCTGACGATCGGCCTTTCTGCCTCGAATATGCTTTAACGGCTCGATGCCGAAAAGCTTTTTGTAAAAGCGGACGCTGTCATCTAGGGCGCGCACATTCATGGAGATATGCGGTTTAATGGATTTAACATTCATTCTTGTCATAGAAAGTCTCCTTTTGCTTGTAGTACACATATGGAAAACCGTATGTGTAGATGTGAATATATTCTACTTCCCGTATATTATCAAGACGAAAATACGATTTTGTGTTATTTTAGTGTAATGGACGTTCAGAAGGTGTCGGAATTAGAAACATTATTTGGAGCATTGGCCGATAAAACGCGGCTTCGGTTGCTGAATCTCATGCGTAACGAAGAAGTCTGCGTATGTTTTTTCACCGATATATTGAAGATCAGTCAGCCGAAAGTGTCTCGACATCTCGCATTCCTGCGAAACGCGGGCGTTGTCAGAGCCAGACGCGACGGCAAATGGATGCATTACAGCATCTCGCAGTTCGAGGACGAGAACGCGAGTCGGCTTGTGGAATCTCTGTTTTCCTGGATGGACGGTGTCCTCGAAATGCGTGCCGATCGCGAGCGTTATAAGGAGGTTTGCTGTACGCCCGAAGCTCTCGTTGAGATCGCACGAACGCAGATCACATTTTTGCCGGCGTCCATTCCGCCAGAAATTCCAAGGCGCGTGGCGCCTCATAACGAATTAGAGGAATTCCTGCTTTGAGCCTCCAAGCGCTCAGAGTCGGTGTAAGGGCAGTGCCGGCAGCCGCGGCCGCAGCAGAATCCGCGGTCTCGCAGAAAGGCGGCCGTCAGGACCATCAAGCCGCCATCAAAGTAGTAATCCTCGTCTTCGATAAACGCACGCTTTCCGATTGTTGGCTCGTTTTGCTTCAACTTTTCATAAAGCGCGAGAAATTCTTTGTTTCCTTCGGCTCCAAGAATGGGCGAATCGATCGTGCCTCGGTTTTGCAATCCGATCGATTCGGCGAATAGGTTTATCTCCATCACTACACGCGCGTGCTGTTCCGGAACGCGAACAACACCGCCCTTGCCCACCTCCCCTTTTCCGACCTCAAATTGCGGCTTTATCAAAACGATCATTTTACCCTTATCACTCAGCAGCGGCACAAGAGCGGGCAGAATCCTGGTGACCGATATAAACGAGACGTCCATCACAATCAGGTCGAAAAGGAGCTCGAAGTTCTTGGGAATGAGATTTCTTGCGTTCGTGTTTTCTCTGCTTTCGACACGGGCATCGCTGCGCAGACTCCACGCCAATTGATTCGTACCGGCATCTACAGCGACGACCTTTCCTGCTCCGTGCTGCAACAAGCAATCGGTAAAACCGCCGGTCGACGAGCCTACGTCGAGACAAACATAGCCGTCGGGTGCGATGGCGAATACCTTAAGGGCCTTTTCAAGCTTTAGTCCGCCGCGGCCAACATACCTCGTCTCTTGGGTTGCGCCCTTAAGGCGTATCGGCGTGTCCGGTCCATAGATTTCCGAGGGCTTTTCCACCCGTTTTTCATCGACAAGAACGACGCCGGCCATCACCATCGCGTGCGCTTCGGCAGTTGATTCCGCCATCCCGCGCAAAATCAAAAGTTTGTCGATACGTTCCTTTTTCATCGGGTTCTGAATTAGCCTGGCCAATTGTAACGCACTTTTCGGCGTGCGCCTCGCGGGTGCTATTGTAAATGGGTGCCGACAATGGAATTTAGTGGGAAAGTTTCGGGATTCGTGCGGTACGCTCTTGTCGTTTTGGCCTGGAACGTGATCGTAATTCTGTGGGGTGTTTTCCTGCGCGCCTCCAAATCCGGCGACGGCTGCGGCCAATATTGGCTGACGTGTCACGGCGAGGTGATCCCTTCAGCTCCGGAGCTAAAAACCGTAATCGAATTTTCGCATCGGGTCACAAGCGGAGTCGCGTTTGTGGCCGTTCTCGTGCTGCTGATTTGGTCCTTTCGCAAATTTCCGAGGGGAAGCATCGTGCGAAAGGCCGCGCTTGGCGCATTCGTATTTATTGTTACTGAGGCCCTGGTCGGAGCCGGTTTGGTCCTTACAGGAAACACGGCTGAAACCTTGACGGCGGCCAGGCCATTCTGGTCGATCGGGCATCTTATCAACACGTTCATTCTCCTTGCTTTTCTGACGCTAACGGCTTGGTTCGCGGCAAGTAATCGCAGCATCAAATGGCCGACCGAACCGTTGCCGGTAATTTTTCTCTTGATGGCGCTTGCGGGAATTTTCTTTGTAGGAATCAGCGGATCGATCGCCGCCCTAAGCACTATGATTTTCCCATCGGAAACGTTATCCGAAGGCTTCGCGAAAGATTTTTCGGCTGCCTCGAATTTGTTGCTAAGGCTGCGAATCAGCCACCCAATCGTTTCAATCCTAGTCGGCATTTATTTGATCTTTTTATCGGGTTGGCTCAGATCCAGATCAGGAAACGACGAGGCTGTTTTTCGTTGGTCGAACACCTTATCGATTTTAATTTTGCTTCAGCTGGTATTCGGTGCGGCGACATTACTCACCCTCGCGCCGATCGTCATGCAGGTCGGGCATTTGTTCCTCGCAGATTTGGTTTGGATCGCGTTTGTGCTGCTGGCGGCGAATTATCTATCAACTTCTTCTAACGCGACCCAACCGGTGCAGTCGGCGTAGCTGATAGCTGGTAGAGCCCTTTGAAAAACCTGCTCTTATTTCTAAGCGCGCTGCGGTTTGAATCTTGTCCCATGTCTTCCAGGTCCACGCGCGCACCCCACATCGGCCGCTGAACATCAAGATTTGTCTCTTCCCGGGCTGATAAAAGAGTTTTTAAATGCCTTCTGATCGCTAAAATCTGATAGGTGGTTCATTGATTGGCGCTAATCTTCGCGCCAGCTTTTTCCGGCTCGAACGAGTTCATCAAGTGATGACTGCAGCTTTTTTCTTCCAGTTTCGATTGCCTCTTCGTCGGCATCAGCGGCAATGGAGATCGGCGGG
>JBHENZ010000219.1:0-7120 GCA_046261815.1 Pyrinomonadaceae bacterium
ACACCGACCTTCTCCGCCGAGGAGATCGCGAGCCAAATCGAACGCACCCGCCAGTCGCCCAACACGCTCGGCTCGATTTTCTTCAGCTTTAAGTCGTTGCGAAATGACATGGGCGGAATTCAGGCGACACTTCGCGGGCGGGTTTATCACAGAGATGCGGTAATACCGCGCTTCTCCTGGGTTAAAACCGGTAAGATTCTTTCTCCGAAGGTGACGCTAACCCGCGACCTTCGTTTTGTCCGGGCAACCTGGACCGAGCGCGGGAAACGAAAGGCGTTCTGGTTCGTCGTTTACGCCAAAGACAAGGACGGCTGGAGCTATTCTGTAGTACCGGCATCGGAGCGGTCGATCGCTTTGTCGGCAGATAGAAAAATAGAGAACGTCAGAGTGACGAGCGTGGATAGGCTGGGGAATGAATCAAGCGCAAGGTAGATTAAGGTGGCGGCAACGGGCGGTCCGATATTACGGCGATACGCTTTTGAATTATGTGATGATGCAGTAAACGTAGCAGGCGTCCTTCGGAAACGATTATTTGGCCGGCTGCGAATGCGGCGGCTGAATCGTCAAGTGCGTTCGCGCCTCCCACAATTCAGGAAAAAAGCGCTTAGTCAGCGTTGTCATGAGGTAGCCGACGCCCTCCGAGCCGCCGGTGCCGGGCTTCATTCCTAGCATTCGTTCGACCATCAAGACGTGATGATATCGCCAAAGCGCAATGTTCTCGTCGTGTTCGATCAGTAAGTCCTGCATATTGAAAAAATCGGAGTATTTGTCGGGGTGCGTGAGGATCTGGACAATCGATTGCACCCGGTCTTCGTGCGAATCGACGATGAAGTCCGAGCGACTCAAAATTTCCCAAAAGGCATCGGCAAGGCTTTTTTCTTCGAATCGCTCGCGCAGGCGGCGGTGGGCGAACTCATCATCCTTGAAGACCTTTAGAATCTTTTCATCCTTCAATCCGGAAACAAATTCCAGCTCGCGGAATTGCATCGATTGAAACCCGCTCGCCGGATTCAGCTTATCGCGAAATTCGAGAAAGCCGATCTGTGCCATTGTCTCGAGAATGTGAATTTGCGAGACGATCACCTTTTCGATCGCCACCATCGACCGCAGGCTGTGGTTGGCTCTAAAGGTACGTCCCTCGTCGAGCCATTTACGCGTGGCATCGACTTCATGCAGTACCTGTTTGAACCATAACTCGTAAGTTTGATGGATGATTATAAAGAGCAGCTCGTCGTGGCTCACCGGGTCGGACAGCGTCTCTTGCAGTTTTAGGAGCTCTGGCACCTTTAGATATTTGTTGTAGGACAGAAGCGAGCCCTTACCGTATTCCGAGATCATAAATCAAGAGTTGAAAATAAACTTTATATTGGTTCAGGGCAGTCGGGATGTCAATTTTATCCGCTTTCGGGCGAAAGCAAAAAAGAAGTCTTGACAGGAGGCATAAATATAGTTAAATTTGCTTCTCGTCAATCAACAACTGTCCCACATTGACCGTAAAATCTTGCAGTTTAAGTGATACGGAGCCGTTTGGTTGAACTTCAGGTCCGGTGAGGAATTTGATAAACCCTTGCGGCCTTTGTTGCGCAGCGGAGTTGCGTCTGGATTTTACCGGCCTTTTTCGGAGTGTTACTCCGCTAGACTTGTATTCTTTTTTGAGGTTTGTAGGAGGAATTTGAAATGGACAGAACTTTTGGTATGGTCAAATGGTTTAACAACGCAAAGGGTTACGGCTTTATCGAGCAGCCGGGCGAGCAGGACATATTCGTGCATTACACCGCGATCTCCGGCGACGGCTACAAGACGTTAATCCAGGGACAGGAGGTAGAGTTCGACGTCACGAACGGTCCCAAGGGTCCGCAGGCTGAAAACGTAAAAAAAATGGCCTGAAAACGTGAGATTCGAACCGCGAGGCGGATCTAAGTTTTAGTAAATAGGAAAAAAGCGAACCCAGACGAAAACGGGCTCGCTTTTATTTTTGTAGTAGATTCTTCTCTTACCTTTCCGCCAATTAAATAAGCTCCTCGCCTTTGGAACGCAGAATGCGACGCCAGAGTTCACGGTATGATGTGAATCTTGACGTAAGCGTATTCAACTGATAACGCTGTGCGTATGTAAGTTCGCGATTGTCGGAGACGCGTTTGATATAGGCCTCGAGCCGTGCCCGTGCCTCGAGCGGCGGACGTTTTGAAGCACCGTTAAAATATATATCAAATTCGATTTTGAGGCGGCGCATGTCGTCTTCGAGTTTTGCCAGCTGTTTATCGAGCGCAGCCGTCCCTTCGAGACGGCTGGAGGAGGTTTGTCGATATAGATTCTTGCGTGTCGTCGGCATTGGCGAGAAGTCCTCCAGGAAGGGTTAGGCCCGGGCGAGAAACGCCCGTCTAATAACAAACTCCGAATCGACATGAAATTCCGGAAAACTAAGATACAATTTTCGATAAAAGCAAAATGGCAAATCCGGAAAACCTCAGGGAAAACAACCTACTTCGCTCATTACCCTCGGTTGACGAACTGCTTGGCACCAACGCCGCGGCCGCAATGGGCGAGGAGGCCGGGCGCACGAGGCTTACGCGGCTTGCACGCTCGACGATCGAAGCGAGGCGCAAACGGATCCGAAACGGCGATAACTTGCCGGCGACAAAGGCCGAGCTGTTGAGGAACTTAGGCGAAGAGTTGCTAGCCGCCTGGCACGCGGAACGAAACCTTCGGCAGCGGCGCGTGATAAACGCGGCGGGCGTCGTCGTCCACACGAATCTTGGCCGGGCGCCGCTCTCGGACAGGGCGGTTAAAGCAATTACCGAAGAAGCCGCCGGTTACTGCACGCTCGAATACGACCTCGAGACCGGCCGTAGGGGCCGTCGCGGCAACTACGCCGAGAGTCTGGCCGCTGAGATCTGCGAGGCGGAAAGCGCAATTGTGGTCAACAACTGTGCGGCCGCAGCATTGCTCGTTCTATCGGTTTTTGCCCGCGGCGGCGAAACGATTGTCTCACGCGGCGAGTTGGTCGAGATCGGCGGCGATTTTCGCGTGCCGGATGTGTTGGAGGAGTCGGGCACGCGTCTGCGCGAAGTCGGTACGACCAACCGGACCAAGCTCCGCGATTACGAGCAGGCGATTTGCGAAGACACATCGATGATCTTGCGAGTGCACCCGTCGAATTATCGCATTATCGGCTTTACCGAAACGCCGGAGGCGAGAGAGCTGTCCTCGCTGGCGAAAAGGCACAAGCTTTTGCTGTACGAGGATGCCGGATCGGGTGCGTTGCGGGATATGACGGCAAGCGGTTTGGACGATGAGCCGGTAGTCGCCGGCTCGATTCGCGACGGTGTAGACATTGTCTCGTTTAGCGGCGACAAGCTTCTCGGCGGGCCACAATGCGGAATCCTTGTCGGTCGAACCGATCTCATTGAACGCCTCCGCCGCTCGCCGCTTTACCGTGCGTTAAGGGTGGACAAGTTAATTTATTCGGCCCTGGCTGCGACGCTTGAATCTTATTTTCACGATCGGGCAGAATCCGACGTTCCGGTGCAAAAAATGCTGGCCGCCTCTCGTGAAGAACTGAAGGTGAGGACCGAAAATTTCGTCAAGCGAGCTCGGGATACCACCTCGGATTTTGATTTTCAGATCGTCGAAGGAAAATCGGCCGTCGGCGGCGGGGCCTCGCCCGGGTTTCAGCCCGACACGGTGCTTATTGCGATTAGGCATGCAGGTCTCTCAGCTGCTGAAATCGAACGCAGGTTTCGTCTTTCAAATCCGCCCGTGATCTCACGCATCGCTGATGACCAAGTGTTGATCGATCTGCGAACGGTTGCGGAGAGTGAGGAATGTGAGCTGCTACGGTTAGTGGCCGATGCGACAAAACATGCGGGCCCGCACGTAAGTTAGGGCGAATGGCGACCGTCGAATGTTACGCCCTTACTACCTGCGGGCTCGTGCAATTAGCCATTGTGCCGCGAAAACTCACGCATAAATTCGATTAGTCGTTCAACGCCTTCGATTGGAAAGGCGTTGTAGATCGAGGCTCGGATACCGCCGACCGAGCGATGGCCGGCGAGGCCGTTGAGGCCAACCGATTCCGCCTCACTGAAGAATTTTTCGTCGAGGTCGGGCGATGCCAGATGAAAAGTGATGTTCATCTTTGATCTCGCATCCCTTTCTGCACGGCCCCTGTAAAAACCGTCGCTCGAATCGATCGCGTCGTAAAGTATTTTTGCCTTCGTCTCGTTTCGCTGCTTCATCGCTTCAACACCGCCCTGCTCTTCGAGCCACTCGCAGACTAGGCTGATCAGATAAATTCCCCAGGTGTTCGGCGTGTTTGCCATCGAACTGTTGTCGGCAATTGCACGGTAATCGAGCATTGTATGTTGATTTTCCGGCACGAGGTCGAGCATTTCGTCGCTGACGATAACGACGCACACGCCGCTTGGGCCGATGTTTTTCTGTGCTCCGGCGTAAATGAGCGAGTACTGAGCGATGTCGATCGGTTTCGAAAGAATGTTCGACGAGACATCGCAGACAACCGGCACGCCGTGACCATCGAGGTCGTAATCAAATTCGACGCCGTCGATCGTTTCGTTCGAGGTATAGTGGATATAGCAGGCGTGAGAATCCCGTTCGAGTTCGTCCGGCACAGGGACGCTGCGATAGTCGTCGTCGACGCCCGAATATACGACATTCACGTTGCCGCAACGCCGCGCCTCTACCACAGCCTTCTCGCCCCAATATCCGGTGATGACATAATCGGCCGATTTGGCCGCCGGCAGAAAATTGATCGGCACCATTGAAAATTGCAGCGATGCACCGCCCTGCAAAAAGAGAATGCGGTAATTCGACGGCACTTGCAGCAGACGCCGAAGCCCAACCTCGGCGGCCTCGAGAATCGGCGCAAAGTATTTCGACCGATGGCTCACTTCCATGAGGCTCATACCGATGCCGCGGTACGACAGCAATTCATCACGCGCCTTTTCCAGAATTGGCAGAGGCAGCGTCGAAGGTCCCGAACTAAAATTGTAGACTCTGTCAATCATATAGAGTTAAGAAAATGTCAGCGGAAACGAAATTTTCGAGATAGCATTCGGCCGGCCTCCCGCCACCAAGAACTCGCGGAGCCTCCGCCACGCCTTCTCGGCAGGAGGGGAAATTAGACTCCCGATTCTAACCTAAATAGTTTACAATAATCGGAAAACGATAAACTCTTTTTGCTCGAACGAGCATCTCAAAACAAGAGTCAGTTCCGCATCGGAACGTTATCGGAGGATCGCAAACGATGTATCGAAAAGCTTACTTTGGCGTTTTTTTCCTGGCCGCGCTGCTTGTGACGGCTAATTTCGTCATCGCCCAAACCGCGCCCGTCTCGGGCAATGTACAACTGAAGAAGGCCGACGGCACGTCGGTACCGGCTGAAGGCGTGTTGGTTGAGGTGTTTCGCACTGACATTAAGGGCGCGCTGCCCTCGGCAAAGACTAATAAACGAGGCGAATTTGCCTTTGCGGGTGTTCCGCTAGCGGCGACATTCATGCTTGCATTTAGCGGCACCGGAATGGCTCCGACCTATTTGCTGAACATTAAGGCTGGTAACGACAAGATCAGCATCACAATGAGCGAAGGCGACGGACGGCGGCTGACCCAAGACGAGGTCAGACAAGCGGCCGCGGGGGGCGTCTCGACTGCGGGCGGCGGCGGCACGCGGGAATTGACGGCCGAGCAGAAAAAACAGCGGGCCGAATACGACAAGCAAGTTGCCGAGGCTACCGCCAAGAACAAGGACATCGAGAACAAAAATGCCGTCATCAAGAGGACACTTGAGGAAGGTAATGCCGCGTTCGAAGCGAAAAACTACGACGTTGCGATTGTGAAGTACACCGAAGGCGTCGATGCCGATCCGACGTTCGCTGGAAGTGCTCCGGTATTGTTGAACAACAAAGCAATCGCCTTACGCACCCGCGGGGTCATGCTCTATAACCAGTCGGTCAAGGCCGAACCGGCGGCGCGGGTTGAGGCGTTCAAAAAGGTGAAGAAAGACCTTGCCGATTCGCTTGCCGCCTTCAACCAGACGGTAACGATTGCCAAGGGAGCCGGTGCGTCCGACCCGGACGCCAAAAGCATTTCCTTGCAGAAGGCGTCGGCCCTTAATGGAGCCGTGGAAACGATGCGAATAATGGGAAAAACGAAACAGGTCGACGACAGTGTTCCCGATATCGCGGCCGGGATCGTTCCCGAATACCTCGCCGTCGAGACGGACGCGGCGAAAAAAGCCGCGGCACAGCTCATTTTGGCTGACGTTTATCGGGTCGCAAACAAGCCGGACAACGCCATTGCAGAGTATCGCAAGGCTCTTGCGGCCTCGCCGGAAAACGTGGACGCTATGGCCGGTTTGGGTCTAAGCCTTATCAATGCCGGTTACGAGACGAACGATAAGGCAAAGTTTCAAGAGGGAGCCGATGTCCTTCAGAAATTCGCGAACGCGGCACCGGCCAATCACGAATTTAAGGACGATGCGGTGGCGTTGATCGCAAATCTTAAGGCCGAGCAGAACGTGACGCCGCAGAAAACCGCGACCAAACGAAAAAATTAAGCTCAATTCCTTTCTGAATCGATGCCGGGTACACTCGATGTGCCCGGCATTTTTTATGCACGAAATTGAGATTCGAAACGCGGCCCGTGATGACCTGGCCGAGATCGTCGAAATGCTTCGCGAATTTGCGGCGTTCGAGAAACTTGAAGAGTACTGCACGGTCACCGAAAAGCGGCTCGAGACGGCCGCATTTGGGCCGGACGCGATCATTGAAGTCATCGTCGCGAAGCAAGGGAACAGAACCATCGGGTACGCAATCTATTATCCGAACTTCACCAGCTTCGGCGGGCTGAGCGGTTATTATCTTGAGGATCTGTATGTTCGCGAAGGCGTCCGCGGCCGCGGCATCGGCGAATCGCTGCTTCGGGAGGTCGCCCGTGCGGCGTTAGCTCGCGGATTCGAACGCATCGATTTTGAGGTACTGAAGTGGAACGAAAAGGCGATCCATTTTTACGAAAGGCTCGGTGCCGAATCGAACGAAGACAACCGGCATTTCAAATTCGCCGGTATTGCTTTCGACAGGCTGGGCAGCGAATAAGTGAGTAC
>JBHENZ010000220.1:0-3975 GCA_046261815.1 Pyrinomonadaceae bacterium
TGCCGCCGGTCTGGTTGTCGAGCAAATCGGGACAACAGCGATCAAGCTTGACGATCTCAAAACTGCGTTGCGAGGCGAATCAATGTCGAATGAGTTCCGAGCGTAGGCGAATTTTAGTTTTCCGCGCCGGACACCTCGGCGACACCGTAATTGCGCTCCCCGCGTTCTGGGCTATTCGAAACGCCTTTCCGCGTGCCTGGATCACGTTGCTTTCGAATTCCGATCCTTATAATCCACATTATGTTTTGGCACGTAACGTGTTGCCCGAATATGGTTTATTCGATGATTATTTGAGTTATCGAAACCTTCTTGCGGGGTTTAGGGGAATGCTCGAATATGGGCGGCTCGCCGTGAAATTGCGTTTTTTGAATTTTGATTCGGTCTTCTATCTGATGACGCGAGGCCGTACGCCTGAGCAGATCGATCGTGACGTCCGTTTTTTTAAGTTATGTGGAATAAGCAATGTCCTTTGTGCAGATCACGCACGTGAAAATTTGCTGCCCGCCCAATTTTTGCGGCCGGCGCCGTTGATCGAATCGGAGTCCGACTTTCTACTTGCATGTTTGGCCTCGGAGAGAATCACCGTTAGAGATAATCTCGACTTTCTCGCTCTTTCCGCGGCCGAGCGAGCACGTGCTGCCGATTTTCTCGAGCCGGTATTGAATCCGAATCGCCCTGTTGTCGCCGTCGGGCCTGGCAGCAAGTGGGAATCGAAGATCTGGGACGAGGAACGTTACGCGCGTGTGGTCGACGCACTTATCCAAACGTATAATGCAATTCCGGTGATTTTTGGGGGGCCGGAGGACGAGGAAAAAGGGAATCGATTATTGGCGCGTTGGCGTTGCGGATGGAATGCCGCCGGTGCTTTGAATGTCCGTGAGGCGGCGGCGGCGCTCGAAAAATGTGCTTTCTACCTTGGGAACGACACGGGCACGATGCATCTCGCGGCCGCCGTCGGTACGCGCTGCGTGGCAATTTTCGCCGCGGTTGATTGGCCTGGCAGATGGTATCCTCGAGGCAGCGGCCACAAAGTCTTTCGCCGTTCCGTCGAGTGCGAGGGATGTCATTCGACTGTGTGTCTTACCGACCGACGATGCCTGAACCAAATTTCGGAGAACGAAGTTCTCGACGCATGCGTCGGCATTTTGAAAGCCTATCGCGGCGATTCTTAAACGAATTTCTCAAGTGTCGTTTTTCGACGTTTGAAGTATAACTTTAAAAAATACTCCCATTGTACCAGCCGCCGGTGTTACAAGCCTGGGACACGCTGGGACAGAGGCGTACTTTAGTTTTTATCGATTTGCACATTTGGCAACGTGAACTATTCGACGATCTTATTCTGTTTGGCGATCGGGATCGCGTCGTACTTCGGGATATGGCTTTACCGCTCATGGAGCGGCCGCCGCCAGTTGCTAGATATCCCAAACGAGAGAAGCTCGCATAAAACTCCCGTCTCACGCGGTGCCGGCGTAGTCGTAGTCCTCCTCACGCTTTTCTCGTACCTCGTCTTGGGCATTGTCAGACCACAACTGTTTTTCCCCGGATTTCCGCTTGCGGTAGGCTTGATCGCGCTGGTTGGGTGGCTCGACGACGTCTATTCGGTCAGTTTCGGATGGCGGCTGCTGGTGCAGTTTTCCGCCGCCGGAATTTTTATCTTTGACGTCGGTTATTTCGGCTCGCGTGAATCGGCAACGACGTTTGCGGCAATTTTCCTGATCCTTCTGACGGGGGGATGGCTCGTCTGGATGACAAACGCGTTCAATTTCATGGACGGAATTGACGGAATTGCGGGTCTGCAGGCAGTTGTCGCGGCGGCTGGCTGGGCGGTGTTCGCGTCGATAAACGGCATCGAATCGGTTTTGCTATTATCGGGTGTCATCGGTGCCGCCTGCGTCGGATTTCTAATTCATAACTGGCAGCCGGCCCGGGTATTTATGGGCGACGTTTGCAGCACCTTTCTGGGCTTCGCTTTTGCCGCGATGCCGTTGATCGCTTCGCGTGAAACCGGTCTGTACGATTGGTCTTACTTATTCGCAGGTATAGCGTTTGTTTGGTTCTTTCTGTTCGACACCGTGTTCACGCTCTTAAGGCGGTTGTTCAAATTCCGGCGCGTTTGGCGACCCCATCGCGAACATCTGTATCAAAAGCTTTTAATTTCAGGTTTGCAACATCGAACCGTCTCGTTAATTTATGGTTCGCTATCCTCGTTTGCCGCGGCGGCAATTTTATTTAATGCGCCGGCGCGCCAAATATACGCATACCTTGTGGCGGGATTTGTGGTCTTCCTAACATTTGCTCTACTAGTTTTCGTGGCAGTTCGAAATCGGTTGACCTAAATTCCTATTAATGATAATTTCGCAGTCGAAATAGCAGTTTGTTCAGTCTTGATAAAAGGTGAAGGAAGATCCGGTCGTGCCCGAGGCAAATCCGAAGTTTGCATTCTGCTTCGAGGCCTTCGGCGTCGTTATCAAAATCGAATCGAACGACGGCGGATTATTTGACGATGTAAGGGAGCTTGTAGATAAGGCACTTGTCAATCAGGCTGTTGAATTATCCTGCAGTCAGTTATTTGAAAAGGTCCACACATTTGCTGTTGAAATAGCCGATGACGGTACTTACCAAGCCTTCCGCAACGGAGAGGTGCTTGTAGCGGGCGGCCGTTTGCGGTTGGGTGACTGTGATTCGCGGAGTTTTTTTTTGGGATATTTGGACAGCCGTTTGCGCGTAACGGTTGCCGAGAACGCAAGATCGCTGATTTTTCTTCATGCTGGAGCCGTCGCTCGAAACGGAAGAGGGATCATGATTCCCGGCCACAGCTACAGCGGGAAGACATCACTTGTAAGCGAGCTTGTCAAAAAGGGAGCGGAATATTATTCGGATGAGTTTGCTTTGCTTGATCGCGGAGGTTTGCTGCATCCGTTTCCGCGAGAACTTTCGATTCGCCATTTAGAGGGATCCGACGTCTGCGGAAAAGTTCCGGTCGGCGAGCTTGGAGGACAAGTGGGTAGCGAACCCGTGGCGGTTTCGATGGTTTTGATCACCGAATATGAGGAATCGGCAATCTGGAACCCGGTAAAAATTGGGCCCGGAGCCGCAATGCTGGAAATAATTCCGCACACTATCCCCTTTCACGCGGCAACCGAGTTTTCGTTGAGAGCGGTAGGAAAAGCGATAGAAAACGCAGTTATCTTAAAGAGTGCCCGCGGGGAGGCCAAAGAAACCGCAAAATTTGTTCTGGATTTTTTTGACAATCTTAATTTATAGTATAGAATGGTTTAACTTGATCGTATTTGTTTTTGATTGGAGGAAAAGATGGACAATTCGCAATATCCCACGGCTCGCAAGAGCGGCCTGGTGGTTCAGGAGATGCCGGACGAGCTTCTTGTTTACGACCTCGACAGTAACAAGGCTCACTGTCTTAATCAATCGGCCGCAATAATCTGGAGATCTTGTAACGGCTATAATTCTGTTGCGGATATCGCAAAGCTCGTTGAAAGCGATGCGGGCGGAAAGGTTTCCGAAGATTTCGTTTGGCTGGCGATCGACCAGCTTAGCGAAAATGCCCTGCTGGAACATGAGTTACGGGCAGGCTTTGCGGGTCAAACCCGTCGCGAGGCGATTAAAAAGATTGGCCTTGCATCCGTAATCGCCCTGCCGGTAATCGCTTCGCTCGTAGCACCGGAAACAGTGTTGGCCTCGTTATCGTGCGCCTGTCAAACTAACTCGGATTGTGCCCCGCCTGCGAGGCCGGGTTGTAATTCAACGACGTGCAACACAATCAGCGGGTCCGGCCAGTGCCGAAATCAATAGGTTCAGGTTAAGGTTCGACATATAATCTTTGACAGGCAGTAGAGCGTTCGCGGCTCTGCTGCCTTTCTTACGTATGGCTGCCACCTCAAGCGAACTTTCGACGGCTAATTCGCTCGACGCCGTGCGTTGGCATATTCTGCGGCGTAAAACTAACGAGGTGAGGAT
>JBHENZ010000221.1:0-4406 GCA_046261815.1 Pyrinomonadaceae bacterium
CACGCACGATGATCTTCGGGTTGTGCTTTGCCAAAACCTTTGTGATCGCCGCCGTTAACGTCGTCTTCCCATGATCCACATGCCCTATCGTCCCAATATTCACATGCGGCTTGCTGCGATCGAATTTTTCCTTGCTCATCTCTTGTCTCCGGTCAAATTAGAAATAATAGAAAGTGTTTCAAATCGTTTTCAGCTGTCTTTCTGAAAAGCTCGAATTGTTCAATTAGCGCTCTAGACACTTCAACGTTTCAGTGGAGCCCAAATCGGGATTTGAACCCGAGACCTTTTCCTTACCAAGGAAACGCTCTACCCCTGAGCTATTCGGGCCCGCGTCTCAAAAAAATTTTGGAGCGGGAGACGAGACTCGAACTCGCGACATTCAGCTTGGAAGGCTGACGCTCTACCAACTGAGCTACTCCCGCCCGTGCCAATTGGGTCCGGAACTTCGGATTGCGGATTCAATCCCAAATCCGCAACCCGGATTCCCGCATCGAACTGGTGCAAGGGGCAGGATTTGAACCTGCGTAGGATGTTACTCCGCCGGGTTTACAGCCCGGTGCCATTAACCACTCGACCACCCTTGCAATCAATATATTGTTGCCAATCCCGACTTTTCGAGCCAATTAGCAAATTTCCAATATTAGCGAAGGATCGGCTTGGATGCAAGTTTAGGCGGTAGAATCAGAATTTTGTCGCGAATAAACCAAAAGACACAAAGAATCCAAGCTACAGATTCCTTTTTAAGAATCCTGCTCTTTTCTGGGGCTAAGTTTTCTTCGCCCGCGGGTGATGTCGCTCGTAAGATTTTCGCAAATGGGCATCGGTCATGTGTGTGTAGATTTGGGTAGTGGAAATGTCAGCGTGGCCGAGCATCTGTTGGACCGAGCGGATATCCGCACTGTTCTGAACAAGATGGGTAGCGAACGAGTGTCGCAACGTGTGAGGCGAAACGTCTTCGAGGCCGCATTTTTCGGCGTATTTTTTGACGAAGCCGTGAACTACCTGCCTGTTCAGCGGCCGCCCGAGCGGCATTAAGAAAAGATTGCCGATCTCAATATTCTCGATCTTTCGCCTGACGGCCTGGTATTTTCTGAGCCAGGCGACGGCGCTCGAGCCGATGGGGACGCGACGGGTTTTGCTGCCTTTTCCGGTCGTCGTCAGAATACCGGCGTCGAGGTCGACGTCTTTCATTTGAAGATTTACAGCCTCGGAAACGCGCAGCCCGCTGGCGTAAATCAATTCGATAATCGCCCGGTCGCGAAGCCCGATTTCGGTTTCAGTATCGGGCTGGGCGAGCAGCGAATCGATCTCCGTTTGATTTAAAAATTTAGGTAGATAAAAGCCCTTCTGCGGCGAATCGAGATTTTCGGCCGGGTTGTTTTGGATATGGCCGTCGATCATCAAAAACTTATAAAACCCACGCATCGAACTGATCAGCCGCCGTTTAGACGTTTCCTTCAGCTCCGTCCGCCCCAGATCGATCAACCACTCCCGCAAATCCCGGCGCGAGAGTTTCGTCAAGTCGTAGTTGTGTTTCTCGACCCACGCCCTCAGCTTCACCAGATCGCGCTCGTAAGACTCGAGCGAATTCTTCGCGAGGCCTTTCTCGACGCGAAGGTATGAGAGATATTCACGGATGAGGTCGCGCGGCACGTTCAGGATATTACCATCATTGAGCCAGCCTTAATCTCATTATTCGCCGGCCGTTTCCGGAAATGGCATCCACGCCGGGCAACCGGCGTGTTCGTCGAATACGAAATGGTTCGCCTCCAGCCGTTGCCGAGCAGCGTATCTAGACCAATTCCATGAGCGAACATCGGTCTCACTGCGTGACCGGATTAGGCGGTCATGAAGTTTCCATTTCACGAGACATTGACCGTCGGCGTTCAATGACGGCAAAGCGTTAAGGACCGTTGGCAACGCGTCATCGCTTAGCTCCGACGAATTGTAATGAGCGTCGAACTCGCGGCCTTGCTGCATTAACTGGATGTTCGTTCGCGCAATGAAGGCGTCGGGGTTCATCAGGTTCGTCGCGGCGAGGATGACGATTGCCGACCAGAGAGCTCCCCACGCGAAATGGTTGCGGGCGTTGCGAAGGACCGTAACGGCGAACCACGCGAAGACGACCGCCAGCCAGACCATAAATACCATCGGGTAAAAGCGGACTGTCGTCATGCCGTAGCCGAGACTTCCGGTGAGCAGGAGGAGACGCTGAGCGGCCGAGGCCATGATGACGAAAAGCAAGGCGATCTGGAGAGCGGCAAGGATGCGATAGATTTTCTCCGCGTTCTGAGTTTCCTTACGCAATAGCCAGTGTGAAACGAGCAGCATCGGCAGCACGAGAGCGGCCGCCGCGACGAGTTCGCCAAAACCGCGGCGGGCGTATTCGGCTAGCTTGAAATCGGGCGTGCTTTGCACGAGCGCGATTCCCCCGAAAAGATATGGCAGCTGGACTATCACGAAACTTAGGAAAAGAAGATTGACGAGCCCGAGGATGATTATCGATTCGACCGCGCCAAGCGTAAAGACGCGCGGGATCGAGGTGTTGTCGAAATTCGCCCAATCCCATTTTTTCTTTTCTTCAGCGGGTGCGGTGCTCGGATTTTTGTTTGGCGTTTCAGCCGTATTCGGCGGATCCGATTTATTTATATGCTCGAGAATACTGAGGTTGCCGGGCAGGATGTTCCGATCGCTGATCTCCTCTGCCCGAATCTTATCGACAGAGCTTGACACTGGCGTCTCGGCGGATGATGCATCTTTCTCGGAAGCTTCGGGCTCGGACGCCGCGTTCGCAACCGGCACCCCGCCGAAGATTGTCAGGCGAAAATAACCTGCAGAAAGCCACGCAAAAATCGCGGTTAGCAAGACGTGTGTGAAAACGGTCTCGGGCGCGATATTAAACACGCGCTGAACCATCTGCTCATAAGCGGCGTCAGCCGCAACGAAAAGCGCGCCGAATATTAGGACGAGCGGCAGAGCAATTGCCAGCCCGCGGAGAACGCTGAAAAGATGTTTGGACCGGCCGACGCCCGGAACTTTTTCCCAATCAATATCAGCCGAAAGGATGGCCGCCGGAGCCAGTGCGGAGTTGATTCCCGCCCAAATTAATCCGGCAATGTAATGAGACGCGCCGGCAACTCTTGCCGTGACGCCAAACGTGGGCAGGATCAACACCCCGAGTATCGAGACGATCGCAAACGTGTCGAAAATTCGCAGCTCGATCGAATCGCGCCACACGAACATGGCTCCGAAGAACAGCATTGCACCGAGCAGCGCCCAATTTTGCGAATTAAGAAGCTCAGGCCTTCGCAATCGCGCCAGTACCAAAAACACGAGGACGAAAGCGGCAATGAAAAGAAAAACGTTCAGACCCCACGGCGTTGCGCGCAGCAGAATGTTGCCCAGGATGCCGATCACAACCGCGTATTTAAGTATTTGTAGCGCTATTCTTGTTCGCTCGTTCATAAAAATGCACGCACCGCGTATTCGGTGAAATTAAGCAAAGAAAAGATTGACAGTTGCGAATCGAGCCCGGGCCGAGCAAGTGGCGTTTCCGACATCTTTATTGTACGGCGACCGTCCGCGCTGGCTGCGATAAATCAAAATAATTTCTTTTATGAAATGCGCTGTCTTCATCATCGATGAGGAATTTTTCCAACCAGCCTTTATCGTCGTGCATATCGAGCCGCGGGTTCGAAACATCTACAGGCAAATCAAATACGACATCGCGCTCGA
Source organism: Pyrinomonadaceae bacterium (assembly GCA_046261815.1). GTDB lineage: Bacteria > Acidobacteriota > Blastocatellia > Pyrinomonadales > Pyrinomonadaceae > OLB17. The sequence continues at coordinate 3,736 of JBHENZ010000221.1, forward strand.
AGCTAGTGCCCGCCGGAACAGGCCGCGTAAACCATGGTTCGGGTTTTTCGACCTCGGGTGCATGCGGGTACCGCCGGCCTTCGGCATCAAGGGCGAAAAGCTTCAGCCCGCCGAAGCCGAGCGTCGCCTTCTTAGCGTTGCTGAAAACCTTTACCTTAACGATGTAGAATTCACCGTTTGCACGCTTGTCGCCGATAGTTTTCGCCTTGCGCACATCGGTGACAGCCGTGTGCATATGGCAATCGAGATAAAAGCCGCAGAACTCTTTCGGTTCGTTCAAGCCGAGCGTTCTCTCGGTGCTAAAAAGTGAAAAAGCGATCAACGCCGCGGCGTAGAAAATCCCCCATATCGCCATCGAGCCCAAGACGAAGTTTCGCAGCCAGCGGCTATTGGTGAGGACGGACACGATCAACAGGACGATGGCGAGTGCGACACCGCCGACTGTCAAGAGCATTAGTAGAACACCCATATTATCTCCTTAAGATCACGCATAGACGCGTTATTCTTACTTTCCCTTCATCGCCTTTATCAAGGCTTCCATATGATCGAGATATTTTTCCAGTGCCTTCCTTCCCGCTCTTGTTATCGCGTATTCGGTCAGCGGAATTCGGCCGGAAAACGATTTTTCCGTCACGATATATCCGGCCTCTTCGAGCTTACGGGCATGAACG
>JBHENZ010000222.1:0-7556 GCA_046261815.1 Pyrinomonadaceae bacterium
TTTGAAATTGGCCCTCGTTGCCATAGAATTGACTCGCTCAAACGCGTCCAATAGAAAGACAGTCATCGCCATCAATCTATGAGTCGTCCGGAAAGCGGTCCGAAGCGGCCGAACTTTCTTATCTCGAAGTGGTACATGGACTGTGTGGCCGATGACGGTAGCGCCTTCATCGGATATGCGGCAACCTTGCGATGGAAGGCTCTCTCACTCGACTATTCGAGCACGCTTCGACAAGCCGGAGACCGGCCGGCTGAAGTCCGAACGTCCGTCAGCAGGCCGTCGACGCCGCCCAACGAGGAAGGGGACGCGATCCGGTGGAGATCGGACAGCTTGAGTACTGCGGGAACATGGAGGCCAATCGCGATGCCGATCGAACAGACAATTCTCGAGTCGGACGCCGGATCGATCCGGTGGCGTTGTGTAGCCCCACTCGCGGATGCAACGGTGTCAAGAGATAAAGGCGACACGCTGTCGGGTCTTGGGTATTGCGAGCATATCTCAATCTCGATAACTCCGTGGCAGATGCCGATCGACGAGCTTCGATGGGGCCGCTTCCTGACGAGAAATTCCTATGTCGTCTGGATCGATCACAAAGGCCCGGAACCGGTGACGCTGGTTTTCGTAAACGGACGGCGCGTCGAGCGTGCAACGATTGAGGATGATATGGTCCAACTCGAGGATGGGCATCGCACACTCTCATTATTCGAATCGCGCACCTTGCGAGAAGGGCCACTTGTCAGCACGGCGTTTTCGTCAGTTCCGCTGCTCTCAAAATTACTTTCGAGCAACGGCCTAATGATCGACGAAACGAAATGGTGCAGCCGGGGCATGCTCACCGGGGCTAATTTATCCGAAGAGCAAGGCTGGGCAATTCACGAAGTCGTTCGCTGGATCAGATGACGATCTTGAAAGCTGAGAACATCACGAAATCTTTCGGTTCGCATTCGGTCTTGAAGGGTGCCTCGTTCGAGCTCCGGAGGGGCGAGGTCGTCGGGATAATCGGAGAGAATGGCACGGGCAAAACTACCCTGCTCAAGATCGTGATGGGACTTTTGCCGGCGACACAGGGCACGGTGACCGCGGACGGAGTGTTCGGATACTGCCCGCAGGAGATAACGGTATTCGAAGCGCTGACGATGCATGAGAACTATCGTTACTTTTCTGGGGCGTATACGAGCCGCGACGACCGCCCGGCAGACAACTTCGACGAGACCTGGCTGGATCTTGCAGAGCGATTTCGTTTCGCAGAATATTTGCGGCGCCCCGTCGCGGAGCTGAGCGGGGGGACAAAGCAGAAACTCAATCTCGCCCTGGCTCTCATTCACGCACCGGATATTCTGATCCTCGATGAACCGTACTCGGGATTCGATTGGGAAACCTACCAGTGCTTTTGGGACTATACAACCGAGGTTCGAGCTGGAGGAAAAAGCGTTCTCATCGTCTCACACTTGATAAACGATCGAGGGTATTTTGACCGGATCTACGATTTAAAGAACGGCGTATTAAAATGCGTGTAGCGAATGTTTTAGCTTGCGGAAGAATGACTGCGAAGGAGGTGCTTCGCAATCGCTTTGCGCTCGTGCTCCTGTTCACGATCCCGGGATTGTTCTTCGTTTTGATCTGGCTCACCACCGGAGACAATAATGTAGCGTTCAGGCTCGCATCGGTGTCCGAAGAAACGTTGATAGAGGTCGGAGCACGCGACCAATCGCTTGTGTTCGTCGGCGTTGCAACGGTCGGACTCGTCACCGCGTTTCTCGCGATGAGTCTTATTCAAAAGAAGTCGGACGTGAACCGTCGTTTGGTACTATGCGGTTTCTACCCGTCGGAACTGCTGCTCGGCAAACTATCTGTGCTCTTTGTCGTGTCCGTGGTGATCGCCACTTATGTTGCCGCCCTCTTGACTCTGTTCTTCTCGCCGGAACATTTCCTATGGTTGGTTGCGGGATTCATCGCATCCGGCTTTGTCCACACTTGCTATGGCTTGCTCGTAGGCGGAGCCGTTAAGCGCGAGCTGGAGGGCGTGCTGCTGATCGTGCTTCTCGTAAATATTGACGCCGGCTGGCTTCAGAATCCGGTCTTCTACGCCGGTGCGCAGAATCAAAAGTTGATCCGGATGCTCCCGGCGTATTCGCCTTCACAGTCGTCGATCATCGCCGCGTTTACGGATCATTCGGTCACGGGTCCGATCCTTACCAGCGCATTGTACGGCTCTCTTCTGCTTATAGTCGCGCTGGGTGTTTACTTTTGGACGATGAGGCTCAATAAAAACTATGGACGCATCTGACGCGAAAACGTCCGGCGACCCGCAGGTTCTCGGAAAGGTAGCCTACGGCGCGGCTTTTGTGATCGTGTTGCCGGCCTTGCTCGTCGCGTGGGCAGCCGCTACGGCCGACTCAGTAAGGCTTTCCCCAATCGAATCGCCGGAGCTGGGCGTTGTCTTATCTGGCCTGGGATCCGCGCTGATGGTCACGGGCATGTGGGCCATCTACGTGTACGGCTATGGCCTGCCGATGAATGCATTTCCGCCGTCCCGGTTCGTCGTCGAGAGCGTCTACCGATATCTCTCTCACCCGATCTACGTTGGCTTTTCGATGTTATGCTTCGGCATCGCGATCCTAACAGGGTCCGCAAGCGGCTTTTGGCTGGTCGCTCCGCTGGCGAGCCTCGGCTGTGTCGTTCTGGTCGAAGGGTATGAACGCGAAGCTACGCTCAAGCATTTTAACCGGGCAAGTTCCCGCCCATATCTTCGACTTCCATCAAACGATTCCAGCACGCCGTCGCTCGCAGAACGGATCTCGACGTTCGTCCTCGCTATCGGGCCAGTGATCGTATTCAATCTCGTTTCTGACCGGATCGCCGATAATCTCGGGCCCGCGTACATCGTGAGCGGTGATCAGCTGGTCATCCCCTCCGGCTGGTCGGCGTTACTGATTATCGCCGGGATACTTTTGATCTTCGCCGTCCCTCTGCTCGCCGCGACTACCCGACAACTGCGCCGTTTTACGCTTGCTGCAATATTCGCGACGGGTGTGGCTGCGATCCTCTTTCTCGCGTTTCCTTATTCACGCCCGCTGCCGGCCGATGGCGCCCAGGTCACAGGCTGGGCCCTTGATCTAACTGGTCGTTCCGTGGCTGCGCTTGCTTTGAATCTAGCTCTCATATTTTCTTCCGTTTTTACGCTCGTCGATCGAGAGCGGATGCCGTGGATCGTATCTTACGCCTTTACGCTTCTTATAGTCGCGGCTGGACTCGCTGTCGGCGTCTATGGTGCCATCGAGATCCTGGCGGGCGCCGGCATCTACGCGATAGGGGCGAACCGATCGATGCTTTGGCGTTTCATCCGCCGTGGAACAGAACGGATCGCAAATTCGTGGACCGAATGGAGGTTCGGGCCCGTCCGAGTAATAAGCCACGGTTTCTTTGCGGCGGCGGGCGCGTTCGTTTCTCTGTCGGTCATAGGCGTGCTGGCCGGAGCTGCTTATGTACCGTTCGTAATGATGATCACCTTCCTGGCGATCACGATCTCGAGTCTATCGGCTCAGTGGATCGAAGGCTCGCCGCGACTATTGCGGCCCTACGGATGGTACGGTGGTGTCGTCGGAGCGTTCGCCGGTGCCCTGATCGCTTACCTGTTCGGCGCCAACACGTGGCTTATCATCGCCGCATTTTGTGTTGGAGCGCCATTTGTTCAGGCCGCCGGCCGGTTGCGGTGCCTTGTTCAGGGGTGTTGCCACGGACGCCCGGCACCCGCCTCGATCGGGATCCGCTATAGCCATGAGCTCTCGCGGGTCTGTCGAATCGCCGACATGAAGGACAAACCGCTGCACCCGACTCAGCTTTACTCGATCGCCTACAACTTTCTTGTCGCGATCGTTCTTCTCAGGCTTTGGTTCGCCGAATCGTCCCTCGGCCTGATCGTCGGTCTCTACTACATTCTGACGGGAATGGGGCGCTTCGTTGAAGAGTCGTACCGGGGCGAGCCTCAGACGCCGATGTTTGCTGGGCTTCGCCTGTACCAGGTCTTCGCGGTCATCTCCCTTGTTGGTGGGATCGGGGCGACGATGATTCGTAACACCGGAAATGCGACACCGCCGGATTTTAATTGGGAAGCTATTGTTGCCGCGGCGATATTCGGCGTGTTTGTCTGTATCGCGTTCGGTGTCGACTTTCCCGATTCAACCCGGCGTTTTGCCCGACTTACCTAAAGCTCAACTGGCGCGATCTCGCGGCCCGTCTCGATTGGCCATTCGGGCTACTCGGTCCAACATGGCATCTGCCAGCAAGACTTTGAGGTTTTCAACGACTGGCTTATTCCGCTATCATTCTCGATATATGAAAACTCTCTATCCGGAGATCGAACCGTTCGATTCGGGGATGCTCAAAGTCTCCGACATTCACGAGATCTACTGGGAACGTGTCGGTAACCCAGATGGTATCCCTGTGGTTTTCCTCCACGGCGGCCCCGGCGGCGGCTTGATCCCGATGTACCGGCAATTTTTCGACCCGAAGGCCTATCACGTGATTCTTTTCGATCAGCGAGGTACCGGCAAATCAATACCGCACGCGGAGCTGAAGGAAAATACGACATGGGATTTAATAAAGGATATCGAGGCACTCAGAGAAAAATTCGCGATCGACAAATGGTACGTGTTCGGTGGTTCGTGGGGAAGCACGTTGAGTTTAGCTTATGCGGTTAACCACCCTGATCGATGTCTTGGACTTATCCTTCGCGGAATATTTTTGACCAGGCGGAGAGAGCTCGAGTGGTTTTATCAATATGGCGCATCAGAAATATTTCCCGATTTCTGGGAACGTTATCGCGACGAGATCCCTGAAGGCGAGAGACACGATTTCATGACCGCGTATCACAAGCGTTTAACGAGCGACGACGAAAAAACGCGTCTGTCGGCCGCTCGTGCCTGGAGCGTGTGGGAAGGCTCGACTTCGAAGCTTCATCCTGACAAAGAACTGATGAATCACTGGGAGGGCGAGCACGAGGCGCTGAGCCTCGCCCGCATCGAGTGTCATTATTTTATGAACAACTCGTTTTTCCCTTCGGAAAACTATCTGATCGATAATGTCGACAAAATCAGAAAAATCCCGACGGTGATCGTGCAGGGTCGTTACGACGTCGTCTGCCCAATGACATCGGCGTGGGAACTGCACCGGGCGTTTCCCGAGGCGGATTTTCGTCTGATTTCCGACGCCGGCCACTCGGTCTCGGAAAAAGGAATAACATCGGCACTGGTGGATGCAATGGACCGATTCAGGTCGAAAGCGGTGGCATCGACATAACCGGTCGGCGACGATTCGCCTAAACTTTAGCGTGAGAATCGGCATCTAAGAGAAAAATTATGAACTTCGGAACAACAGAAATAATCTTGATCGTGGCCGTGCTTTTTTTGCTCTTCGGAGCAACCAGGCTGCCGCAATTGGCGAAATCGCTTGGGCAATCCCGAAAGGCGTTTAAGGAAGGCATGCGCGAGGCCGAAGAGGAAGAGGCGACCGAGCGTGCAAGGCTTTCCTCTACTGCGCAGGCACCACAAATTAATTCGATGTCTGATGAGGAGCTTGCCGCCGAAACGCGACGCCGGGCGCAAGCGAATCAAGGTTGAAAGAGTGGAAAGTGGAAATATAGAAAAAGCTGTCTCAGCTCATTTCCACGCTTCACATTTCAGTTTTGGACTATTACCTTTCTCGCCTAACCTTTCTCGCCCGCTACCAGCGTAGCTTTGAGCGAAAAGCGAAAGCTCAGCGTGCCGTCTTCGTCGTCAACCAACTTTGCCAGGCTCCCCTTAACTCGCTCGGTTTCATCCTCACTCAAAGTTCGCAGCCACCCGGGAAAGAGAAAATCCGCGAACAGCGGTGAATTTATCAGTGTCGGCCCATCGTCGTACTCGAAAATTTCATTAGCAGTATTTGTTTTTACATTTACAAGCCCAGCATCGGTAGCAATTTTCTCGACTGCCGAAATGGTGGGAAGCTCGGTGATCATACGTTCGGCGGCCGCACCGTGCTCGCCGAGATCTTCTTTATAGAGCACTTCCCAGAGCAACGAGAAAACCTCGCCAAAACTACCGGCGGTAACGGTCAGAACGCCGACATTCGCTCCGCTTTTCGCCACGCGGACAGCGTCGTCGAAAAATGACGGCAAGTCCTCCGGGCGGAGAAGGCTGGCATCGGCGATAACCGCATCGAAAGCGTCGTCGTCAAATCGGGCGCGCGAGAAATCGACGTTGGATTTCAGCGCGACAGCCTTGTTCCGGGCGATCGCGAGCAGCTCGTCGGCTTCGCACGTAGCGAAGATGTTGATCCCGTCGCCGATCCGCTCGCGAAGCGCGAAGCAGTGGGTGCCCGTTCCCGCGTTGATATATAGTAAGTTTTCCGCATCGGTAATCGGAAAATGCGCGTCGGCCAGATCGGCAAAGCGACGCGTCCAATCGTCGGTAATATAAAGGTCTCGCAAAAACGCGAGCTCGCGGGCCGTTTTGGTCATAAGAAGTCTATTTAACTGCACGCCGTCCCGGCGCGCAATCGGAGTCGTGTGCTAACCTTTCGTGGCGAACGTATGGCGAAGAATGTAAAGGACCTTTTTGATTTATCCGGTAAAACGGCAATCGTCACAGGCGGTTCACGTGGGATCGGACGTGAAATGGCCGAGTCCCTCGCCGAGGCGGGAGCAAACCTAATGCTTTGCGCGAGGCGGGCTGAATGGCTGGATGAAACGATAAGCGCATTTGCGGCGAAAGGATTTGCTGTCGCGGGGAGAACGTGCGACGTGGCGAAACCCGATGAGGTAACTGCGGTGGCCGATGAGGCGGTCAGGATATTTGGATCAATCGATGTTTTGGTGAATAATGCGGGCGTTTCTTGGGGTTCGACCGCGGAAGACATGCCGCTCGAAAAATGGCAGCATGTGCTGGACGTGAATCTGACCGGCTGCTTTCTTTTTGCCCAGGCCGCCGGTCGCGAAATGCTGAAGAAAAATGCCGGCTCTATAATAAATATCGCGTCGATCGCAGGATTAACGTCGTCGGCCAACGGACCATTCTATGCGGGCTATGTAGCCAGCAAGGCCGGGTTGATCGGCCTGACACGCGAGCTCGCGGCGAATTGGGGCCGCAGCGGCATAAGGGTCAATGCTATCGCACCGGGTTTTTTTCGCTCTCGGATGACGGAAGCCGTGCTCGAGGTGTACGAGGGGCAAATACAGGAAACAAACGTGATTCCGCGAATCGGAAACGAGGGCGAGTTGAAGGGAACGGTAGTTTTCCTTGCCTCGGACGCATCTAGTTATATCACCGGGCAAACGATCGTGGTGGACGGTGGGATGACGGTGTAGGTTCCAGATTTCAGATTTCAGATTTGCTCAGTCTACAAACAGAAATTCTCCAAAACGTACGGGTACGTGAAACGCGGGCTCTTTTGTCATTGTCGGCCGCCAGGTGAGATAGCCGCGATTGGGGCCTTCGCCGACGCATCCGAAAATATTCCCGCGCCAGACATCGCCAGCTTTCGGCGTTTTTCCAAACGCTTTCCACGGCACTTTGATT
>JBHENZ010000223.1:0-6902 GCA_046261815.1 Pyrinomonadaceae bacterium
GTTCCGATTGGATGCCGCGAAACCTTGACCGCCGTGTCGAGGTGCTTGCGCCGATTGAGGATCCCGAGATAAAACGTCGTTTGAAAAACGATTATCTGGACGCTTATTTGAAGGATAATCAAAAGGCTCGTCGGCTGTTGACCGACGGCAGTTATGAGAGGATTCGCGATGACGGCGAGCCTTTTAGTGTGCAGCTTTCGTTTCAGGAGCGTTCGAACGTTGTTGAATTCGGCAATCGCCGCGATTAAATCTTTTTCATTTCACACGGAGGAATAATTTAATGTCCAGACGAGCAAATCGGCCCCATGCTTTGCTTTTACTCCTGCTCTTCTTATCGCTCCTTCCCGCCGACGCAGCCGCACAAAAATCGAGATCCAAGACTCGAACGCAGGCGCCCGCTCGAGTTCCGAATGCTCGAGCAGTAATGTGGCAGCCGGTCGACGTCGGCCGCCAGGACACATTTTACGGCCCGGGCGGTCGTGAAATGCAGCCGGATTTGAGCAGCGTAAAATTCATCAAGGAAGAAAAAGGGGGGCATAACAAAAAATTTCGGATCAGTGATGCCGCCGGGCGCGTCTGGGTGGCCAAACTCGGCCGCGAATCGCAGCCCGAGACGGCGGCTGTCCGTATGCTGCATGCACTCGGATATAAGACCGAAATCAATTATCTTGTTCCGACGATCACGATTCCGGGAAAAGGAAGTTTTCGAAATGTAAGGCTCGAAGCACGCCCTGAAAATGTCGAACGCCTCGATCCCTGGAAGTGGAAAAGCAACCCGTTTGTCGGGACCAACGAGCTGCAGGGATTAAAGATAATGATGGTCTATATGACCAACTGGGATCTGCTCGATTTGCAGAATCAAACTTTTCTTGTGGATACCGATCAAGGCCCTCGAAAGTATTACGTGATCAGCGATCTTGGCGCAACTTTTGGAAAATTAGGCAACAATAATTTGCCGTTGTTTTTCAGACTGGGACGCAAGACCGGCAACCCGAGCGTTTGGAACAAAGCTCGGTTCGTCAAAGAAGCAAGAAACGGTAATATCGTATTTTACTTTAAGGGGAAGAACCGCGGTCTAATGAAAAATATTACGATCGAGAACGGCAGATGGCTTTACGGGCTTCTGAGTCAACTTAACGAGGCGCAAATTCGCGATATGTTTCGTGCCGCAAATTACTCGCCGGCGGACGTCGATTTACTCACGCGGGCCTCGCAGCGGCGCATTCGCGAGCTGGGCGATGTGGTGGGAGCGGGTCGACTTGCACTAAGATAAGCCATGGATCAGTTGAAAATTAGGTTGACCCTGGCTTTGTTCGTCATCGCCACGTTTTCGGTAACACTTTGGTTTTCAGATGGTTCCTCTGCCGCCGAATCGAGACGTTCGGCAGCCACTGCATCGCCGTCAGCCACGCCGGCCGCAAATGAGAACCCTTTTCTCGCTTTAATCGAGCAGCGGCAACCCTCGCCGACACCCGAGACCGAGCGGCAGAGCTGGGTTGGAGACTTAATTAGTGTTTTTGGCAGGCTGCTTCTCGCGGTGGTCCTGTCGGGCATTCTCGCATTCCGGCCGCGGCAGAACGTGCCGCTTTTCCGTAAAAGCTTATTTGTTTCGCAAACGCAAATTCTGCTTTCCGTCGTTGCCGCCGCCTTGATGATGATTGTAGGCGACAACGCGGCACGTGCATTTGCAATATTTGCCGCCGTTTCACTAGTTCGATTCAGGACAAATATCAGAGATCCGAAGGAAATCACGGTATTGCTGATAAGTCTTGCACTAGGGCTGGCGGCGGGCGTTGGGCAGTGGGAGTTGGGAGTCGCACTCTGCCTATTTTCTCTCGCGCTGCTTTGGCTGCTCGAATACAACGAGCCTTCGCAGATCTTCCGTTCGATGGAGCTAACCGTGAAAACGCGGAATCCGGAAGGAACACGCGACGTTCTGCGCAAGCTCCTGAAGAAATACAAGCTTGATGCCGAGGTCCGCGGATTCGAGCCGGTCGACGAGGAAAATCCAGTCGGTTCGATTGTTTATTACCTAAACTTACGATTGAACCTTAGCACCGATTATCTAAGCGAACGGATGATACGTCTTGATCCGGAGAACATTGAGGGAATCAGCTGGTCACAGACGAAAGGGGCAAGCGGTATTTATCAGTAAACAATTCAAGGCCGTAAAGACGATTGTCTTTACGGCCTTTTTATGCGTCGAGCTTGTTACTTAACCTCAATTGGCCGTGGCCGATGAGGCGGCGACTCTTGCTCCCTCAGAAGCCTTGAAGGCGGCCTGCTTCTCCGAGCTGAAACGGTCGAAATAGTCCTGGACGTAGCCCTTTATTTTGCGGTGAAACAACCCGGAAAAGTAACCGAAATTCTTCATCTCTTTGTAAGCGGTGTCGTAATCCCACCCGTAATTCTCCAACCGATAGATCGCCCCTACCAGTCCGGTTCGATGCTTCCCGGCCGCGCAATGCACATAAACCTTGCCGTTCGCCGCGTCATTGATCTGTTTTAAGAATTCGGCGACGCTCTCATCCTTTGTGGACCACCCCGTCATCGGGATATTGATGTACTTCATTCCAAGCGACTCCACGGTCGATTTCGAATAGACTTCCGAGTCTTTACGTAAGTCGATTACGGTGCTGATCCCGAGCTCTTTAAGCGCTTTATAGTCCTCCGCAGTAGGTTGTGCTCCACGGTAAAAACGCTCGTCCATTTGCCCGAAATTAACGATTTTGATTCCTTCAAAATTAGCAGGTGATGTCTGGGCGGTTGCGGTAAATGCGAAAGTGATCACTGAAAGGACGGTAAGGGTGGAAATACGCAAAGTTTTCATTCTCAGTTTCTCCGGTAAAATGATGACGAGCGGCCGACTGTGATAATCTAACTCGATTTAAGTCTTGAGTTGCCCGTACCCCCTTTCCGCAGACGACACGGGGCATCCTAGAGGTACGCGTTAAGCATTGCGCGTGTAGCGCGTGTAGCGTGTAGATAGCCATTGGACGAAAGCTGAAACTTCACAGTTGCCTACTTTTTTCTTCTTTTTTTCTTCGTATGTCGCCTGATTCGGCTAGCCGCTTTTCGTCAACTAAATACGTTGTCGCGGCAGTTCTATTATGGAGCACGGGCGGGCTTTTTATAAAGCTCACGAGTCTTGACGCCTATCAGGTCACGTTTTTTCGCTCGTTATTTGCCGCAATCACTGTACTTATTTTAACACGAAAGGACGGTTTACGGATAAATTTTTTTGGCGTTGTAACATCGTTTATCTACGCGGCACTCCTCTTCCTATTTGTCTGGGCCACAAAGAAAACGACGGCCGCAAATGCGATTTTTCTGCAATATACAGCACCGATATATATCCTGATTCTCGCGCCGTTTTTGATCGATGAACGCTTTCGATGGCGCGATTTGATCACCGTTCTGGTTGTGCTCGCGGGAATGAGCCTGTTCTTCGTCGGCCAGCTCAGGCTTGAGGATTACCAGGGCAATATCGCCGCGCTATTGTCGGGCATTTTTCTCGGCCTTTATATAATGCTCCTTCGCCATCCGAGGGCCGAAGGATTTAATCCTGTAATTGCGGTAATTTATGGCAATTTTCTACTTGCCATTATTACATCGTCCACTGGTATAACCGTTATACCGACCATGACCTTGATGGATTGGGTTGCAGTTACGTTTCTCGGAGTTTTTCAGATCGGCATCTCGTATATTCTATTTATAAAAGGAGTTCGCGGCGGAACGCGGCCCCTGGATGCAAGCCTGATAGGCTTTATCGAACCGCTGCTGAATCCGGTCTGGGTTTTTCTCTTTGTCGGAGAACGGCCGTCACAATGGGCAATCCTTGGCGGAGTGATCATCCTTACGGCCATCACGATTCACACCGTGGTCAGCGGCCCGCGGGCGGCCCAATAAGACTGCAGCCTCGACCTAATTAGTGCGTTCACACCGTCTTAACACACCCGCAGATGGTGTGATAAGCTATTCGAATAATTCTTGCCGAAAAGGCTGATAACAAGCCTTGCCGTGAACAACCAGTCAAGCATCTGCGCGTCCCTGAAGTCGTGCTGAAAACGAGAGTTTATGACGAAACTTACGATTCCCGAGAATATTAAGAATAGTGAGCTACGCCGCTGGGTCGCCGACATGGCCGAGCTTTGCGGGCCAGATAAGGTCTATTTGTGCGATGGCTCTGAAGAAGAGTATGACCTTATTTGCGAAGAAATGGTCGCGAGCGGCACGTTTATCCGTCTCGACCAGGAGAAGCGCCCTAACAGCTTTCTTGCACGCTCGCATCCGTCTGATGTCGCGCGCGTCGAGGATCGCACTTATATCTGCTCGCGAAGCAAGGGCGACGCCGGCCCCACCAATAACTGGATGGCGCCGGCCGAAATGAAGGCCTTGCTGACGCCGAAGTTTCGAGGTTCGATGCGCGGCCGGACGATGTATGTGATTCCGTTCTGCATGGGCCCGATCGGTTCGCCGATTTCGCAGTTCGGCGTGCAGCTTTCAGATTCGCCGTACGTGGCGGTGAATATGAAGATCATGACCCGAATGGGCACAAAGGCACTTGACGCGCTTGGCGATGGCGAATTTGTGCATTGTCTGCATTCCGTCGGAATGCCGCTTGCGGAAGGCCAGGCGGACGTTCCGTGGCCCTGCACACCCGACCCGAAGGATAAATTCATCGTCCATTTTCCCGAAGAACGCTCAATCGTCAGCTACGGCTCAGGCTATGGCGGTAATGCGCTGTTGGGTAAGAAATGCCTCGCCCTACGCATCGCGTCGACTCTCGGCCGCGAGCAGGGCTGGCTCGCCGAGCATATGCTTATCGTCGGCGTAAAATCCCCGGACGGCCGAAAAGATTATGTTTGTGCGGCGTTTCCGTCGGCGTGCGGAAAGACGAATTTCGCGATGCTCATCCCACCGAGGCCGTTTCAGGACGAAGGCTGGGACGTCACGACGGTTGGCGATGACATCGCTTGGATCAAGCCCAACGAAAACGGCAAGCTCCACGCCATTAACCCCGAGGCCGGCTTTTTCGGCGTCGCACCGGGAACGAATTTCAAAACGAACCCGAACGCGATGGAATCGATTCGGGAAAATACGATTTTCACGAATGTCGCCCTAACCGATGACGGCGACGTTTGGTGGGAAGGAATGGACGGTGAGCCGCCCGCACACGCCATCGATTGGCACGGCAACGATTGGACGCCCTCGCATGAAAAGCCCGCCGCGCATCCGAACGCGCGTTTCACGGCACCGATTACGCAATGCCCGGTCGTTGACGAAAATTTCGACGATCCAAAAGGCGTGCCTGTCTCGGCATTCGTCTTTGGCGGGCGCCGCAATTCGGTTGTTCCGCTGATCCAGCAATCGTTTAACTGGGCATTCGGCGTTTACATGGCCGCGACGATGGGTTCGGAGATGACCGCCGCCGCCTTTGGCAATATCGGCGAGGTTCGCCGCGACCCGTTCGCGATGCTTCCCTTTTGCGGCTACCACATGGGCGATTATTTCGCCCACTGGCTAAACTTCGGCCGCCAAATCCCTGAGCCGCCGCGAATCTTTAGCGTAAACTGGTTTCGCAAGGACGAGAAAGGCAAATTTATCTGGCCCGGTTTCGGCGACAATATGCGCGTGCTCAAATGGATCGTCGACCGGTCTCGTGGAAAATCGATTGGGGTCGAAACGCCGCTTGGCTGGATGCCAAGATACGACGACATGGACTGGCGTGGACTCGATTTCAGCCGCGATCAATTCGAATCCGTGATGAACCTCGACCGCGATATGTGGATCAAGGAAATCTCGACGCATGACGATCTGTTCTTCAAGCTTTACGACCGCCTGCCAAAAGAAATGACGTTTATCCGCGAGCTGCTTGTGTCGAATCTATGGCGCTCGCCCGCCCTCGGCCTCGCCACGCCGCGTCCCGAACCGCTTGCAGTCGAAGCCGCACCGGCCAGGGCTGTTGGCAAGGCGGAATGATTTCGTTCTGAGTTCTGAGTTCTGCGTCCAAGCTTCAACTTGTAAGCCCACCACTGAATCGCAAGCTGAAGCGCGAACCCTCAGTTTTTGTTGTAAAATTGTATTGTGAAAATCAGGGCTTTTCTACTCGGGTCGATTCTAGCTGCGTTCGCTGCCTGTCAGAGCCAGGTAGACTTGGAGAATTCGGTCGCTGCTCAAAACCAGCCAAGATTGACCCTACCGGATAATCGCGAGAAAGAGCGTGACGAAATGGTCGATCGACAGATTCGTGCTCGCGGCGTGGCTGATGGCAATGTGCTGAGGGCGATGCGGAAAGTCGCTCGGCATCGCTTCGTACCGGAAGAGTATGCGAAGCTTGCTTACCAGGATCGCCCACTGCCGATCGGCTTGGGACAGACGATATCGCAGCCTTTCATTGTGGCCTACATGACCGATGCAGCCGACATTTCAATTAACGAAAAAGTGCTCGAGATCGGGACCGGATCGGGCTACCAGGCAGCCATCTTGGGCGAGCTCGCACGCGAGGTTTACACCATTGAGATCGTTCCCGAATTGGCCGAACGCTCCGGTAAACTTCTGAACGAACTTGGGTACAAGAACATTTTCGCCAAAGCCGGGAACGGCTATCTCGGTTGGCCTGAAAAAGCGCCGTTCGATGCAATCATCGTCACGGCCGCGCCGGATGAAATTCCTTCGGCTCTCGTCGAACAATTAGCGCTCGATGGAAAGATGATAATTCCAGTGGGAACCACAAATCAGGAAATGCGCGTGATAACGAAAACGAAAAACGGACTGAAGGAAAAACGGACAATGCCGGTGCGTTTCGTTCCGATGACCGGCAAGCCGACGGTATAGCCCTCCTTGCGGGGTTTCTTGTCTCCGAGGGAACTCGAAATTCATATTTTCGTATATAATAGAGC
>JBHENZ010000224.1:0-2884 GCA_046261815.1 Pyrinomonadaceae bacterium
GTTTAAATACCGCAAGTGGAATTCCCTCGACGCCAAACGAATTCACCTTAGTTCGTTTCAATGTGCGCGGCGACAACCGGGAAGTCACCATTGCTAAATCGAATTCCTGGGGCTCGAAGGGCGGACTATCGGATGAGTACGTCGTTCCGCTCCAAGCCGAAAATCTCGGCAATGGGGTGTATCGGGTTACCGCGGGCGTGAGCCTCAAGGCTGGCGAGTACGGCTTCTATCTTGTCAACTCCGGAAATTCGAACGCCAGCGCGGCCGTTGGCGCTAAGTTCTTCGATTTTGGGGTGAATATGACGCCGTAATACTCTATCAAGCCAGCCTTGCCTGAAACGATTCTTCAAACCAGCACCGCCTGCAATAGCGGTGCTTTTTTCT
Organism: Pyrinomonadaceae bacterium; assembly: GCA_046261815.1. GTDB lineage: Bacteria > Acidobacteriota > Blastocatellia > Pyrinomonadales > Pyrinomonadaceae > OLB17. Next base: position 385 of record JBHENZ010000224.1, read on the forward strand.
TTCCTTTTTGGTGAATTCGGCCGACGCGGGCAGGCGTTCGGCGAGAAATTTTTCCTCGCCCGTCAGTTCGGTCCAGTCGAGAAGGCGGCTCGCCTGACAGCGAGGGCAAAGCGAATTGGTATACGGTTCGATAGCCGGCATACCAATAAGATTCGCCCGGTCGGGGCTAAGTTGTTTTGCGAGTTGTATGCAATTCGAAAACGCCCGATTAATCGGTCCCGGCTTTCAGGATTTGGCGAACTCGTCTAATATATCGCCTAAGCTTTCCCTATCTGCAAACTTAAATTATATTCGAAGATGAAACTCAAAAATTTACCGAGCGCGGTCATTCTTTGTCTAACGCTTTTTTTCTGCGTTGCCGCGCAAACCGAGGAAAAATTCGATTTTTACACGCGCGGGGATTACCGTGCCGATGTCCCTCGCCCGCAAACGATTTTGCGGTTCGATGTCGGCGATCATCACACCACCTACGCGCAGATGGAACGCGTCGTCAGCGAGATAGCCCGCACTGCGCCGGACCGCGTCCGCGTTTTTGAGATCGGTACGACCAACGAACATCGGATGCAGTACGTCGTCGCTGTTTCGGCTCCGGAAAACATCAACCGCCTCGATCAGATTAAATCACAAATCGCCGATCTTTCCGATCCGCGCAAAACAAGCGTGCAGCGAGCCCGTGAGATCGCGAAAAACACGCCGGCGATTGCCTGGATGGCCTACACGATCCACGGAAACGAGTCCGCCTCGTTCGAGGCGATGATGCAGGTGCTGTATCAGCTCGCGGCGTCGAACGAACCGGCCACGCTCGACATTCTAAAGAACACAGTCACCCTTATAATCACCGGCGAAAATCCGGACGGCCACGAGCGATTTGCCACGTGGTACAACTCTGTCGCGACCGGAAACCCCGACCGAAACGCCCTTGAGCATCGCGAGCCGTGGTCGATCCGGGGTCGATACAATCACTACCGTTTCGACCTGAACCGCGACACGCTCGCGATGACGCAAAAGGAAACCAGAAATCTGCAAAAGGCCTACATGGAATGGAATCCGCAGCTCGCCGTCGATCATCACGGCCAGCCTTCACAGTATTTTTTCCCGCCCGTCGCGCTTCCGATAAATCCAAATCTGCCGCAGCCGATGTACAACCGCTGGCTGGAGCTTTACGGGCGCGCGAACGCCCGGGCCTTCGACTCGAATCGTTGGGACTACTACGTTCGTGACATTTTTGATGCGTTTTATCCGGGCTATTGGGATATGTATCCATCGCTCAACGGAGCGATAGGGATGACCTACGAAACCGACGGAGGCGGACCGAAAGGCCTGCGCTGGACGCGCGAAGACGGCAGCATCGTCACGTTTCGCTCGGCAATCGCAAAGCATTTTGTCGCGTCGCTGACAACGCTAGAGCAGACCGCGAAAAATAGAGTCGAACGCCTTCAGGATTATTACGAATTTCGATCGAAGGCGATGAGAGATGCTGCCGGCTCGAAGATGAAACGCGTGGTGATTTTGCCCGACGCCGATCGTGTGAAAGCCGCCGAACTAATCGAAATTCTGCGACGTTCGAATATCGAAGTCTCGATGGCTTCGTCATCGTTTTCGTCAAACACAGCTCACAGTTATCTCCAGAAAAACGGGTCGGCTGCACGCCGTACGTTTCCAGTTGGATCCTATGTGATTGATCTCAATCAACCGCAGCGCATTTTAATCAAATCGATTCTCGAACAAGACACGCCGCAGGACGACGCATTCGTAAAGGACAACATGGCTCGGTTCCGCCGTAATCAAATGCGTGGTAAGGGACAGGCAAAAGAGGATTACGGCTTCTACGACATTACCGCCTGGTCGCTGCCGCTGGCGTTCGGCGTCGATGCCTACTGGACCGAAGACGCGGCGAATTTCTCGGCAACGCCTGTGACCGACGAGTCTCTCGCCGCCGCTCGACGCGGTACTTATCCCGGCCGCGCACAGATCGCATACATTTTGCCGTACGACACGGACGCCGGAGGTGCGATGGCGATTCGGCTGGCACAGAACGGCTTCCGCGTAGCGGTTGCCACTCGCACAATGAACGCAGCCGGGCGAAACTGGCCCGCGGGCACGTTCGTCGTCCGCGTCTCGCGAAATCCTGAGACCGTGCACGATACAATTTCGAAACTCGCCACAGAACTGGGCGTCAACGTCGTCGCATCGAACAGCGGCTTTGCCGAAGAAGGCGATACGGGTATCGGCGGCGAAGCCGTCGTTTCGCTGCAGGCACCAAAAGTCGCAATGCTCGCCGACGAAGGCGTCGACCAAACTTCATATGGTTCGATTTGGTGGTCGCTCGATAAATACGGCGTGCAATTTACGCCGATGACCGCAGCCGCGATGCGCTCCGGCGGTTTGAAGAATTACAACGTTCTCGTCTTCCCGGGTGCATCGCCATCGCGTTTGATGTCCTTGTTCGGAACGGCCGGCGTTGCGCAACTCAAGGAGTGGGTCTCGCAAGGCGGCACGT
>JBHENZ010000225.1:0-4276 GCA_046261815.1 Pyrinomonadaceae bacterium
ATGAAGGACTGGGACGTCGAACGGGAAGATCCGGTACTCGCCGCATTTGCGAGATATTCACCGGTGCCCGTCATCAACCTCGAGTCGGCCATGCATCACCCGTGCCAGGCGATGGCCGATATGATGACGATTCGCGAAAAACTCGGCTCGGAGAAAAAGAAAGTGCTGCTCATGTGGGCCTGGCACCCAAAGCCTTTGCCCATGGCGGTACCTAACAGTTTTGCGCTGGCCGCCGCGCAGTTCGGCCACGATTTGCGCATCGCACTTCCCGAAGGCTACGAACTTGACGATGATCTGATTGTCAAAATCGAAAACTGCGCCGTTTCCAATGGCGGAAGTGTCGAATTTACGAACGACGTTGAAACGGCGTTCGACGAAGTTGACGTGGTTTATGCCAAGAGCTGGGGCAGTAAAATGTATTACGGCGATTTTCAGGGGGACGTCGATTATCGAGCCGAGTTTCGCGAAAAGTGGATTGTCGACGAGGCAAAAATGCGGCGGACTCGAGATGCAATCTTTATGCATTGCCTCCCCGTCCGCCGAAATGTGATCGTGACCGACGCAGTGATCGATTCAGCCAAATCGGTCGTTGTCGATCAGGCCGAAAATCGGCTGCACATGCAAAAAGCTATCCTGACCCAATTGCTGAAATGAATATCGAAACGCTCGACCTTCTTCGCGAGGCACTTCCCTACATTCAGAAATTTGCCCGTAAGACCTTTGTCGTCAAACTGTCGGGCAAAGTGACGGATGAGCGCGAAAATCTTCTGTCGCTGGCCGAAGAGCTCGCGTTGATGCATCAGGTCGGGATACGTATCTGCGTTATCCACGGTGGCGGCAAGCAGTTAAACGAGCTTGCGAAAAAGTTAGGCGTTGTACAAACAGTGATCGAAGGTCGTCGCGTCACCGACGATGATACGCTCGATCTAGCGAAGATGATTTTTCGCGGCAAGATAAACACCGAGATTCTGGCCGCACTGCGTCGTCGCGGGATACACGCAGTTGGACTTTCAGGGATCGACGGCGGCGTGGTCCAGGCGGCTCGCAGACCTCCCAAAATTATTGTCAATCGAGATACCGGTAAGGAAGAAACAATTGATTTCGGTCATGTAGGCGATGTGGTCGAGGTTGACGCTCGACTCGTTAAGTTGCTGCTCGAGAATGGATACTTGCCGGTCATCTCATCCCTCGGAGCCGACGATGAAGGAAAAATTTACAACATCAACGCGGACACGATCGCGTCCGAAGTAGCTGCGGCCCTGCATGCCGAGAAACTGATCTTGCTGTCGGACGTCAACGGTATTTATCTCGATGCTAAGGATGAATCCAGCAAACTCTCGCGGCTCACGGCACAAGAAGCTGCCGAATTAATTGCAAGCGGGCGAGCCAGCGGCGGAATGATTCCAAAGTTACAGAACCTTATAAGGCTTCTCGAGCGAGGATTGCATTCAGCACATGTGATCAGCGGCACACGACGAAATGCGTTGCTGTCCGAAGTTTTTACAGACGAAGGAACCGGCACGATGATTGTCGCGGGGTAGAGGGTCAATAAACAAAAAAAGGGCCAATTTCTTTCCTTTTTCCATCAGGAATGGTGCCGAGGGCGGGACTCGAACCCGCACGGATTACTCCACACGCCCCTCAAACGTGCGCGGCTACCAATTACGCCACCTCGGCAATGTTTGTGAAAGAACTACTGATTAGACGCCGGAGCCGCGGCGGCATTCGCAGCTTGCCGTTCGACCCGATTCGTGGCGGGTGTCTCGATCAACGCACCGTTTGAATTTGCATCCGCGGGTGTAGAGCTCGCATTCGCGTCTGAACTTTCGGCGGCGGCCGGGGCCGGTTCAGTCATTGTCTCCTCCAGGGGTGAGTCCGTGCCCGATTGCAAAACGGATACATTGCCCGTCAACGCCGGCATCGAGATCAAAAGAGCCGACAGCATAAAGAATATTGCCGCGCCGATAGTCGCCTTTTGCAGAACAGATGCCGTACCGCGCGGAGCAAACGCAGTGCTCGAAATGTTACTGGTGAAAAGTGCGCCCGCGTCAGTCTTGCCCGGCTGAAGCAAAACCACCGCGATCAACACTACGCATGAAAGAAAAAATATTCCGTATAAAACGTAAAGCAAATTGTTTACCTTCCACCTATCTGTAATTAACTATTTTTGCGAAGCTCTCGGCATCGAGGCTGGCCCCGCCGACCAATGCACCGTCCACATCCGGCTGCTCCATCAGGGATTTTATGTTGTCCGGATTTACCGAACCGCCATAAAGAATCCTGATCGTTTCTGCCGCGTCGTGACCATGCGTTTCGGTAAGACACGATCTGATATAGCCATGCATTTCTTGAGCCTGTTCCGGCGTGGCGGTTTTACCCGTTCCAATCGCCCAAACAGGCTCGTAAGCGATAATGATACGATTCAGGTCAGACCGTGTCAAATTATCCAGTCCGCGGACGAGTTGGCGCTCGACAACTGGTTCCGCCTGTCCCATATCCCGCTGTCCCAGGCTTTCTCCTACGCAAACAATCGCGGTTAAATCCGCCGCCAACGCCGCCGCCGCCTTTAGATTCACGGTCTCATCCGTCTCGCTATAAATCTGGCGTCGTTCTGAGTGCCCGACGATAACGTGCGAGCAGCCGACATCTTTGAGCATATAGGCCGCCACCTCGCCCGTATGCGCGCCGTCCTTGATTTCGGTCGAACAGTCCTGACCCGCTATCCGAATATTCGAGCCCTCAAGCCTGTCAGCGACGGTTTTGAGGGCCGTAAAAACCGGAGCGATGATCACCTCGCAATGATTTGCATTTGCAACAAGCGGCTTGAGCGAAACAGCTGTGTCGACCCCCTCGCCAAGCAGCTTGAACATTTTCCAGTTTCCAGCAATTACGGGATTTCTCATACTTTTCAGGCGGAACATGACCGTACGGAGTGTGGTGGCCGTAACTTAGCGGTCGGTCGAGGAACACAATCCCTTACGGTCGTGTTTCCACCTTGTCGTCGAGCGCGGCGACTCCAGGCAGTTCAACACCTGCCAAAAGCTCAAGCGTTGCGCCGCCGCCGGTGGAGATATGCGAGATTTTTTCGGCTAACCGAGCGTCATTAACGGCCGCAACCGAATCGCCACCGCCGACTATGGACGTCGCGCCTTTTTCGGTGGCCTCGGCGACGGCATTCGCTACGGCTATCGTGCCTTCGTCGAACGGCTTTTCCTCGAACATTCCCATTGGCCCGTTCCAGACGATCGTCCTGGCCCCTTCGAGGGCCTTTCGGAAAATCTCGCTTGTTTCGATTCCAATATCGAGGCCGACCAGCCCGGCGTTTGTAAAATCGACGGGAATCGTTTTTCGCGAGTTAAGCGGATCGTATGAATCGACGACCTGATGATCGGTCGGCAGGATGAATTCGATGTTGGCTTCTTTGGCCTTCTTCTCAATCTCGCGTGCCCTAGCGAGCATGTCGTCCTCGACGAGCGATTTGCCGACGGTTAAGCCTTGCGCTTTGAAAAACGTGTACGCCATCGCGCCACCGATCAGAAGCTTGTCGACTTTTCGCTCGATCAATGATTCGATAACGGGGATTTTGTCCGATACCTTCGCACCGCCAAGGATGGCGACGAACGGCCGCTTCGGGTTATTCAACGCGCGTCCGAGAAATTCGAGCTCCTTTTCCATCAGCAGGCCGGCGACGCACGCATCGACGTGATGAGTTATCCCTTCGGTCGATGCGTGAGCACGGTGTGCCGTCCCGAACGCATCGTTAACGTAAACGTCACAGAGCGCAGCGAGTTGTTTTGCAAATTCAGGATCGTTCTTTTCCTCTTCGGCGTGAAGGCGAAGATTTTCCAAAAGCAAAATCTGCCCGGGCCGCAGAGATTCGATGCGCGATTTCACTTCATCGCCGACACAGTCGTTCGCAAAGTAAACAAGGTCGTTTTTTACTTCGGCCTTACCCAGGGCAGTTCCCGATTCGCTTTTGACGACGGGCTCGTCGCCGCGTGAGGAAACATCCTGAAATTCGGGAAGCGTGCGCAAAAATTCGTAGACACACCTGAGGCTGTATTTTGCCTCGTCGAACGGCATCTTCTTTTCCTCGGCCTTTTTCTTGTCTTTCAAGGGCCGGCCGAGATGCGAAGCTAGAATAACCTTTGCGCCCTGTTGCATTGCATACTCGATTGTCGGCAGAGCTCCGCGAATGCGTGTATCGTCTTCAATCACGCCATTTTTCACCGGCACGTTGAAATCAACCCGGATAAAAACGCGTTTACCGGAAATG
>JBHENZ010000226.1:0-12118 GCA_046261815.1 Pyrinomonadaceae bacterium
TTACGCCCTCTTTAAGGACGATCTTGCAAAGCGGTTTCCGAATCAAAAGATCGACGTAATCGCTGCCGACGACATCGATCTCTCGAAGGAATCCCTGCGAAAATAGAAGGTTAAATTAATACATTAAAAGTCTGATTAAAGACAGTTAAAGTAATACATTAGCTATTTTTCTTTACCTGAGTACGAGAAAACGCGATAAAACTGCCAATTGGAAAGTGGCCCTTTTCGCGTTTTTTCGCGCCGTGATCGAAGCGCCCCAATGCACAGAGATCTCCGTTCGTTCATCCATAATCTTCGACGAGAAAGCGAGGTCGTCGAAATTCGAGCCGAGGTCAATGCGTATCTCGAGATTGCCGAAATTCACCGTCGCGTGATCGATGCGCAGGGACCGGCGTTACTTTTTACAAACGTCCAGAATTCGCAATTTCCGGTTGTCACGAACCTTTTCGGCACTGAAAGAAGGATCGAGCTCGCCTTCGGACACCGGCCGCAGGAGTTTGTGCGAAGAGCGGTCGAAATGGTTGAGCTCTTGATGCCGCCAAAAATAAAAAAGCTATGGTCCTATCGCGATTTTGGTTTTTCGGCATTAAGACTCGGAACAACGTCTGTAAAGAATGCCCCAGTCGTTGAAGCTGGTGATATTCCCGCAGATTTAGAAAAACTTCCGTTCTTACAGCTTTGGCCGGAAGATGGCGGACACTTTGATACACTGCCCCTCGTTTATACCGAAAGCCCGACGAGCGGAAAGCATAATCTAGGAATCTATCGAATGCAGCGTTACGATTCCACGACCACCGGAATGCACTGGCAGATCGGCAAGGGTGGTGGGTTTCATTATTACGAGGCCGAACAGCGTGACGAGCCATTTCCGGTGACCGTGTTTCTGGGCGGATCGCCTGCATTGATGCTAGCCGCCATCGCACCGCTGCCGGAGGATGTTCCGGAATTGATGCTGGCGTCGCTGCTGGCCGGTGAGAAGTTACGGGTGATCGATAATCCGCTTTCGACGATGGGAATATTGAAACCAAGCGGGCGAATCAAAAGGATTAAAAGTCCGATGAAATACCATCGTCTGATCGCCGATGCCGAGTTCGCGATCTGCGGGCATGTGCCGTTACGCGAGCGGCGACCGGAAGGACCGTTTGGCGATCATTACGGCTATTATTCACTCGCGCACGACTATCCCGTTTTTCACGCCGAGGCAGTGTTTCATCGCAAAGATGCGATATATCCCGCGACCGTCGTCGGAAAGCCGAGGCAGGAAGATTTTTTCATCGGCGACTATTTGCAAGAGCTACTTTCGCCGCTATTCCCGGTCGTGATGCCCGCGGTTCGCGATTTGTGGAGTTACGGCGAAACAGGTTTTCATTCGCTTGCGGCCGCGGTCGTGAAAGAAAGATACGGCCGCGAAGCATTGTCCGCCGGTTTTCGCATACTTGGGGAAGGGCAGCTAGCCCTGACAAAATTTCTGCTGCTGACGGACAAGCCGCAGAATCTAAGAGACTTTAAGAGTCTGTTCGAATACATTTTGACCCGCGTCGATTGGCAAACTGATTTTTTTATTTTCGGCCGAACGGCATTCGACACTCTCGATTACGCGAGCGGGAAGATCAATCACGGCAGCAAGGCTATCTTGATGGGGCTTGGCGACGAAAAGCGCGAATTAAATCGGGAATTTAAGGGCGAGCTGCCGAGCGGGCTGAAAAAGGTAGAGGTTTTTTGCGGTGGATGCATCGTAGTCGAGGCCGATTCGTTTGACGTTGATGCCCGGCTTGCGGAACGCGTGGCCGCTTCGCCTGTATTTGACGACTGGCAAATTGTCGTCTTGCATGACGACGTTTCGATCGCAAAACGAACGGACACTTTTTTGTGGGCGACATGGACAAGGTTCGATCCGGCGAAAGATATTACCGCCAGACAGAAGTTTGTCGAGAATAATCACATCGGCTATGGCCCGCCGATGGTTATCGACGCCCGAATGAAGCCGTGGTATCCAAAAGCGGTCGAACCCCACCCGGAAACCATCGAGCTTGTCGATCGACGTTGGAACGAATATTTTTCGGTATCGTAAACTGCATTGATGAGAAAACTGATAATAAGAATTCTTGCAATTTTCGGCGTGAGCATTCTTTTGCTCGGTGGTGCTCTTGCTTATTCTTATTTTATCGAGCCCAAACGGCTTATCGTCGATCGACACACGTTGCGGGTGCCGAATTTCGACTCGAAGCTTAACGGCCTCAAGATCGTTGCGATCTCGGACATACACGGAGGATCGAACAACGTCACGCCCGAGCGGCTTCGCGAGCTGGTAACAACCGCCAATGCGCAGAATCCGGACCTTATAGTTTTGCTTGGCGATTATATTTCGGAAACGAAGTTCGATCGGAAGGCGGCGCTAAGCTTGCCTGAGGGAACGGACCGCAGCGAGATACGAATGCCGGTGGAGACGATTGCCGAGAATCTAGAGGGCTTTCAGGCGAAATACGGAACTTATGCCGTAATCGGAAACCACGACTGGTGGTATAACCAGCAAAAAATCAGAAAGGAGTTTTCGCGTGTCGGGATCAGGTTTCTTGAAAACGAAATCCAATCGATCAGGATCGGAGACGAAACCCTGAACGTATGGGGAATCGAAGATTACTGGAAAAATCGTCGAGTGCCGACGGCCGAATCTTTCGATCGCCTGGCTCAGAAAACCAATGTAATCGCGATCACGCACAATCCCGATTCGCTGCTAAAAACCCCGGCCGGCATTTCGCTGATGATCGCCGGACATTCGCATGGCGGACAGGTCAGTTTTCCATTTTACGGACCAATTCCCTTTGTGAATGACGAGCGATTTATGGCTGACGAAACGGTGGTCGACGGCAAACATGTTTTTGTGACGACCGGCGTCGGCTGCACAGGCCCGCAGATTCGCTTCGGCGTACCGCCGGAAATCGCAGTATTAATCGTCGAAGCGCAATGACCTCCAGCTCTCGCAAGTTCGCTTTTGCACTCGTGCTCGCAATTTTAAGCACGGCCGGCTTTTTCGCCTACAGCTATTTCATCGAGCCGCATCGCCTGGTCGTTAACCAAACCGCGATCCGAATCAGCGGGCTCGACCCTGCCCTGAACGGACTGCGAGTAGTGGTGGTTTCCGATATTCATGCCGGATCGCACGGAGCCGACCGCGAAAAACTCGTACGGCTCGTGGATACGATCAACCGGCAGAATGCGGAATTAGTGCTGCTGCTTGGCGATTACCTTTCCCGGGATTCGTCTGGATGGCTGCAAATGCAGCCGAATGAAATCGCGTCAAATTTAGCGAATATAAAATCGCGATACGGTGTGTTCGCAGTTCTCGGAAATCATGACATTGGCGATAAAGGCACCGAAATCAAAAGGGAATTCGAGCTCGTCGGATATCGCGTTTTGGACGGCGAGGTCGCAGTAATCGAAATAAACGGCGCCAGGCTGCGATTGCTCGGACTTCGCGACCATCTGCAGATGCTTTCATGGGCAGAATACTCGGCCGATGCCCGCCGCCTTCTCTCCGAAACGGAAGGTACCGGTAACGTGTTTGTGCTGCAGCACAGCCCGGACGTGATTGCCGTAATCACGGGCGACCTTCTTATCTCCTCCGACCTAAAACTGATGGTTGCCGGCCACACGCACGGCGGCCAGGTAAAACTGCCGATACTTGGGATGCCACTGATACCATCGATGTACGGACAAAAATACGCGGCCGGACACATAAAAGATTCGGGACTGGACGTAGTAGTAACGACGGGGGTTGGAACGAGCATATTGCCGTTTCGTTTTATGGTGCCGCCGGAAATCGCCGTGTTGACCATCGTGAGCGAGTGACGAAGGGCGGCCGTGACGACACGTTTTTCCCCCAAAACTCGCAAGTTCGCTCGACGCTCATCACACTGCGGCTTTAATCATCTGAGCATTCGTTTAACGCGACGTAGATCGCCGTCATTTTTAGCCGGTTTCAGTCCGAGTATTTCGCACATTAATTCGTAAACGTGCACGTTCTCGAAAGGCTCCGCTACGTAACCTTTCTTAAAGGCCGGGCCGTGGGCGACGAAGAGTGCCTGCATCGACTGATACCGATTGTCGTAACCGTGCGCACCTCGTATGCGGTCAAAGTCAGTTCGTTTTTTCTGAACCTCATATCGTTCGCGGTTGGTCATAAACCAGCCTTCCTCGGCAGAACACACTATTGGCGCGATGCGCGGGCTGTCCTGATAACGAAGGCGGGCGGGTATTTCGCTTTTTCGCCAGCACGTGGCGTGCTCGATTAATTTGAGCCCCTGCATCGCGTTTTCCAACTGTTCGGCTTTTGGAAATATCTGCCAAATTTCGCCCGTTGTCAGAACACGATCTATTACCGGCGAATTTAGATAACGATCCATCACGACCGCGTTGCGTTGATCGACGGCAGCCATTCCGTGATCGGAGATGATAATCAGGTTTACATTCTTGTGAATATTTCGCTTTGTTAGACCGTCGACGAGTCGGCGGATAATTTTATCGACTTTTAGCACGGCATCCCGTGTCTGCGGCGCGTCCGGACCAAAGCTGTGACCGGCGTCGTCGACATCGCTGAAATACAGGGTGAAAATCCGGGGCCGTTGGTCGCGGGGCAAGTCGAGCCATTTCAAAACTGCATCCACGCGTTCTTCGTTCGGCACCTTTCCGTCGTATTCCCTCCAAAACGTCGGCCGTGTCCCGGCAATCTCAGCTTCGGTTCCGGGGAAGAAAAACGCCCCGGCCTTTACGCCCTGCTTTTCCGCAGTGACCCAAATCGGCTCGCCCAGCCACCAGCGTGACTGCCGAACTTCCTCACGCTTTCCCAGCGAGAAGACCACGCCGAAATCGTAAATATTGTTTTCGATAATTCCGTGGTCCTCAGGGTAAAGCCCCGTCGCGATGGTGTAGTGATTAGGAAATGTTTTGGTCGGGAACGCCGGTATCATCCATTTGGCCCGCACGCCTTCGCGCGCGAGTCGATCAATTGTCTCGGGTTTATATTTTTCTATGTAATCGTAACGAAAACCGTCGAGCGAGATTAGAATGATTGTCCGTTTTAAATCTTTAACACTTGTCTCACCCCCGACGTGAAGTACGAGTGTCGCAAAAAGGAGCAAGACAAGGGTGGCGGTTAGTAGACATTTCTGTGGGTTTTTCATTTTTCTCATAACTATCCGAAATATAGTAACGGCTCCGACTTTCTCAGTCGAAGCCGTGCTTACCGCCCTTAGCTATTTGATAACTATTGTGCATCAGCGGATCTTCCCGCAGTGAATAAAGCGGCTGAGGTGACAACCTCGGTCGGTCTTATCGGAACTCAGCTTGCCATGCATCTGACACGACCTTGCCTTTTCGAAATCATCGACGACAAGAATTAGCTGATTTGCGTGATTGCTGTAAATGACCTCGATATTCACGCCCGGGTCCGCCATGCGGCGAGCGATTTTACCTAGATGGCCGGGAACGTCCTGACCAAGTTTTTGGACTAGGACTTCGCGGACATCGAAAACCTTGATACCGGCCTTCTGAAGCGCGCTCCGCGCTGCCTCGCCGTGTTCGAACAGAAAATGCATTGTCGCCTTTCCCTCGGCAACCCAGCCGCCGCCGCCCTCGACGCTGATTCCCGCCAAGCCAAGGGCCCCGCCCATTTCAGCCATCGCTCCGGGGCGATTTTCCAGCTGGATCGTTACGTCAAACATTGGCGGCGCCTCCATGCCCCTTATCGACACCCTTAACAATTATCTCGGACTTGATCGAATTGGCGACGTAACACTGTTCGTGCGCGGCGTGATGCATCTCGGCGATCTCTTCCGTTGTCGGAAGGGTATCGCCGACCCATTCGATCTCAGGATCCAATGTGATCTTCGATACCCAGTGCTTACGGTCGTCTCCTGCCGTCATTTTGCCGACAGCAGTGTCCTCGTACGAATCGATCCGGAATCCCTTTCGTGCGGCCACCCAGAGAAACGTGAGCATGTGACATGACGCAGCCGCGGCGACCAGTGCTTCTTCCGGATCAACGGCCGCCTCCACAGAAAAGGGAATTCGCACCGAGTGCGGCGACGAAGATGCGGGGACGTCAATGCCGCCGTCGAACGACCACGTGTGCCCGCGTGTGTAGTGGTTCTTTGTGAAGTTTTCGGGAGAGTCAGATTTCCACGAGATCTTTGCTGTGTAAGTTGACATCAGTCGACCTCGATTTCATCCGGTTGGAGCAGGACAACCTTGCCGTTTCGACTGATAGCAACAGGATTACCGGCGAGCTTATGTTTTCGCAGTGCTTCGCGCACGGCGCGTTCGTATGCGCGCGTTATCTCGTCACTATATCGCTCAAACAGGTCTTCTGTCTCCTCGTCTACTTTTTTATTCGGTTCCATATGTCCCGATTAACTACCGTCTCACCTTTTGCCTTAGTATATCTTGCGATCTCTTTTGGAACCGCCCCGGTCGCATCGAAAATTCTCCACGAGTCCAGAACGGTGAGATATAGATCAAACAAGTTCTTGCGTCCACGGTCGTATCTACGACGAATCGTATCTTCCGGAATCGAATGTCCGCCTGAGCGTACTCTGGTTTGTACTCTCTCGATTGCCAGCTCGACGCTATCAAGCCAAAGAAATATAAGACTCGTTCGATAACCTTTCCCTTTGAGTTCCCTGAGCCAAGCCGCGTAGAAGCGGGATGCCAAAGTTGTTTCAAAAGCGAAGTCCTTTTGTTCCTCGGCCAGTTCGTGCAATCTCCCCAACATTACGCGTCCCGCATCGAACGACGCGTCCTCGGGCGCAAAGGCGGACAGCCCCTCGGCGATAGTATCGGCATTAACGTATTCGAGAATGTACAGAGTGTCTCGTAGAAGCGCAGGAGCCAGCGTCGATTTTCCAGCTCCGTTTGGCCCCGCGATGACGATAACGTCGGGCATACAGATATCAAAGAGGAATACTTTAGCTCATTAAACGGAAAACACAATCTCTATGGCCGTCGGCTCACTTAATGTTTCGAAAGTGGGAAGATTCTTGGTTATCACCTCGATATTGTTGTCTCCGCCGACGATCAAATAAAGCCGCAGCCGTTCGCTAGTTCCGCCATCGGTGTTGAAGAGAAAATACTCACCTTTTTCGTACGATTTAAGCCATGTTGACTCTAGATACTCATAGGCCGCTAGGCCCTCTTCCTCACAAGCCGCCTCCGCAGTGTCGCGCTCAGGAAAGTGCATTTCCTCCATGCAGGTGAAAGCTACCACCTTGCCAAAACGCACGTAGTATTTTGGGTATTGATCGATACCCCCAGGTGCCACGATAGCGTTCACCGAAACTTCGCTGTCGATCGGTTCAGTAACTACGATGGCGGAGGGCCATCGCGAATTGGTGAATGGAGTTTCCCATCGGACAAAACGCGGCATATCTTCAAGGCTTCAATCTATACAACATCCTCGGGAACGGAATCGTCTCGCGGACATGTTCTATACCGCACATCCAGGCCGTGCAGCGCTCGATGCCCATGCCGAAGCCGCTGTGTGGAACGGACCCGAAGCGGCGAAGGTCTAGATACCATTCGAAAGATTCCCGCGGCAGGTTGTGCGCTTCGAGCTGTGCGATCAGGTAGTCAAGCGAAGCGGCGCGCTCGCCGCCGCCGATGATCTCGCCATAACCCTCGGGCGCGAGCAGATCGATCCCGAGCGCGTATTTCGGATCGTCCTTGTCGACCTCGAAATAAAATCCCTTGATCGCGGCAGGGAAGTGATGGATGAAAACGGGTTTGCCGAATTCGGTCGATAGATACGTCTCATCCGGAGCACCGAAGTCTTCCCCCCATTCGAAATTATTTTCGAGCTCACCCTTCGAATGGCCTTCCTGCAGCATCTTTACGGCATCATCGTAATGTATTCGAGGAAATGGCGCGGAGATCGATTCGAGTCTTTCGACGTCGCGCTCGAGTGTTTTTAATTCTTCCCGGCGGTCGGATATAACCCGTTCGACTATCGCAAGAATTAATCCCTCGCCGAGGTCCATCATATCCTCGTAACTCGCATACGCGACTTCGGGCTCCACCATCCAGAACTCTGTGAGGTGCCGGCGCGTCTTTGATTTTTCCGCGCGAAAGGTCGGCCCGAACGCATACGATTTCCCGAAGGCCGCCGCGGTCGCCTCATTGTATAATTGCCCGCTTTGAGTCAAATACGCTTTATCGTCGCCAAAATAATCAACTTCAAAAAGCGTTGTCGTGCCTTCGCACGCGGCCGGCGTAAAGATCGGAGTATCCGCGAGGGTAAAGCCAAGATTGTCAAGATAATCACGAGTAGCCTTGATCACCGTATGCCGAACCTTCAGCACCGCGTTTTGCTTCTTCGAGCGGATCCACAGATGACGGTTGTCCATCAGGAACTCCGTGCCATGTTCCTTCGGCGTGATCGGATAATCGTGAACGTTTTGCAATACCTCGAGGGCCGTCACATCCAGCTCGACACCGATCGGCGAACGCTCGTCGGCCTTCACGGTGCCAGTGACGATTATCGAAGACTCCTGCCCCAGCGACTTTACCTTCTCGAAGACCTGCTCGTCGTTCCGCTTAAACACCACGCACTGTACGATTCCCGTACCGTCCCGCAGCTGCAAAAAAACAAGTTTCCCGCTCGAGCGAGTGTTATAAAGCCAACCCTTGAGCGTTACTTCATCGCCTACTCGGCCCGCGAGTTGATTGATATATGTTTGCGACATAAAAATCTAATCTTATTAGAAATGCCACCTTTGCAGAAGCCTGCATGTAAAGTAAGGGCACAGCCGCTGCTCAAAAAGAAAGAGGGCCCGAAATCTCTTGATCCCACGCCTTCTTCAGTTATGAATATCCAATCTAAGTGCTTACTGGCTCGGGAATGGGTTGCCAAAGTTGAAGTCCGCATTCCGAACTGCAATAACCAGGACAACCGCCGTAATTGCGATGCCGATTCCTACTCCAATTAGAACTTTCGAAGTGGTTGACAGTCCAGTACCTTTTACGCGTGCCACATCGCTGTAAGCGAGCGTGCTTGTTTGTTTAGTCTTTGAATCGGTGAGCGTAAATGAATCGTCACCGGCCTGGCTAATATATCCTTTCATTTTTGTGCCGTTGAGCATCCTGACGCTGACGCGGGCTTTCTCGCCTGTTCCTCGCTTTGCGACATTTGCTTTGATGGCTTCAACAGTTACGGCATTATTGGGCCCCGTCGTTTGCGCGTTTACCAATTGCAGATTTGTGAAAAGCAACGTGACCAACAGCAACGCGCCCGACAACCATTTTTTGTTCATACATTCTCCTCCAGTGGACTCACTTATCCGTGAAAAACCGAGGTAGTTTCGGTGAAAAGCAACATTTTGTCAACGGCCCTTAGCCCAATAATTAGGCTTACGCCGGACAATGGAATGATCTGGATATCCACGCTCTAAAGAGCGTGGCAATTCAAAAAAGAACGCGCCTCGTTAGAAGCGCGTCCTCTATTCACTATTCCTGTTCTCTATTCGCTACCTACGAAACCGTCACCGGATAATCCGCCGAGTAGTTTCCGTATTCTTCATTGTTCTTAATGAAGACGGCGCGGACGGGTGGTGGTGAAGTCTCTATCGCGCCGCCCGTCAGAGATAAGTACGTGCGCACGAGATCGACACTTGGTGATGGACAAGCGTCAAAAGCGATCTGCTCCTATTTGCGGTCTCCTACTACTTACTACTGGCTACCGGCCACTGCTGCGTCTACCCGAAAGGTATAAAAGAAGGGGTACTGCGGAAGCTGATGCCCTTCGACTCTTGCCGGCCACTCGTCGGAGGATCAAGGCTGAGACGTTTGGGGCCGGTTTATCCGTCGCGCAACGTCCTTCCCACGCGGATCGGACTTGAGCTTGTCGAGCACAAGGTAGTTAGTGTATCCGAACATAAGACCTTCGCGCCGGTCAAGACTGTGCGCCGTAAATGGAGCAATAACTTCATAGTTGACGCCTGATTCATGACTCCGGCGGATTGGTTCGTATCAGCAGCGCCTTGAACCGAGGGTCGGAGCGCAGATCGTCAAACCAGGGGTGTAGATCAAGTTGAGCAAATCCTATACTGCCTTCGTCGACTCCCTTTCCCAGCCAGAAGAATGCCTCATCTTTATTGCCAAGGGCTATGTTGGGCACAGCGAAGTGGAAACTCGAAATATATTCGTGCGCTGCCTGACGTTTAAGTTCATCAACCAGTTTCAGGGCCTCGTCACGACGTCCGGCCTTTGCCAGGGCATACGACAAATGAGACTTAGCATTAGGAGCCCCTTCACTAACTTCGATAGCTTTGCGAAACGTAGCGATGGCGTCGGTGTACCGGCCTTTTAGCGTTTGGGCGAAACCGAGGTTTCCCAAAGGCACAAAGAGAGTTGGATCCATTTCATGCGCACGCCTGAATAGCTCGATCGCTTCGTCGACGCGGCGGGCAAAGGCATACGTTACCCCCAGCTCGGTAGTTACGATGGAAGATAAGGGATCCAATTCCTGAGCTTTTTTCCCTTCGTTTATCGCCTCATCAAAACGCTTTGAGTATCTGAGAAGCATCGAAAGGGAGTGATGTGCCTCAACATTATTGGGATCTAGTTCGATCGCACGACGAAACTCCTGTTCCGCGTTGTCTGCCCCCGAGTTGCCCAAGGCAACGTGTGCCTCGGCAAGCGAATCGTCAAGCTCGAGTGCGCGCATGGCCGCCGCTTTTGCTTTTGGCCGGTAGTCAGCGGGCGGGGCAATGTTGTAAAGTTTATACGAACTATAATTCGAAGCTAGACCGGCATAAGCGAGAGCGTAGTTAGGGTCTTTTTCAATAGCCTTATTGAAATAGTCGGCGGCGCGCAGCACATTGTTGCGGCCGCCTTTGTTGCGATAGAACTGGCCTTGAAGATATAGCTGGAGGGCCTCGGGATCGGCCGTATGGGTTTTCGTGACTTTTGCCTCTTCTGCGCCCGACAGCTTGCTTTTCAGCTTGCCTGAAACGTCCCGGGCGATGTCGCTCTGCAGTGTGACAAACTCGGACTGCGACTTGTCATACCTTGTGCTGAAAATCACATCCTCTGTCTCGGTATCGACCACCTCGAGCGAGACGCTGGTTCGCCCGTCACGCTGCGCCACACGTCCGTTGACTATCGCCTGAACTCCAAGCTCTCGCCCGATGGCTTTAGGGTCGATCTCTTTGCCCTTATACCGAAACACGGATGTTCGAGCCTTTACCTTTATGTTCGGAAGCTCCGACAAACTGCTGATCAGCGTGTCCGTCATTCCGTCGGAGAGATACTCGAACTGCGGATCGCCGGTTTCATTAACAAACGGCATAACCGCAACTGACGTTATCTCATTTGATAGACTGGTTCTTTGCCGCCAGAAATATCCGCCAAGGCCGATGCTTCCGAGCACGAGCATGCCGAGAGCGGCCATCACCGGCCAGGGTCGATACCATCGAGCGCGTGATCCGGTGTTTTCAGCAGTTGTATTGATTCCGCCGCCCGTGGCCCTTTGTAGGACGGCGGTCCGGTTCTCGGGCTGCGTACGTTCCAACAGGGCCTGCAGGCTGCTGCTATTCAGGGCCTTCAGGTCGTCTGCGACCTCGCTCATTGATTGATAGCGATTCTCAGGCGCCTTTTCGAGCATTCGCGAGGTGATCCGTTCGAGTTCATCCGGAATGCCGGAGACATAACTGTTTATCGGCTCAGGCTCGTAGTCTATGAGGTTCCGAAATGTCTCAGGTATCGAATTCCCCTCGAACGGCAGCTTGCCAGTAAGCATCTCGTAAAGCACTAC
The DNA here is from genome assembly GCA_046261815.1 of Pyrinomonadaceae bacterium. Taxonomy (GTDB): domain Bacteria; phylum Acidobacteriota; class Blastocatellia; order Pyrinomonadales; family Pyrinomonadaceae; genus OLB17. The sequence goes on from JBHENZ010000226.1 coordinate 11,804, forward strand.
GCCGAGGCTGAAGATGTCCGTCCGCTGATCGACTTTTTCGCCCTTTGCCTGTTCCGGCGACATGTAATTGACCGTCCCCATGATCACGCCCCTTGCGGTGTGATTGTGCAACGCGGTCAAGTCTTCGGAACCTAAAACAGATTTATCCTGTTGCTCGACAAGTTTTGCCAAACCAAAATCCAGGATCTTCACAAATCCGTCCGGACGGATCATTATATTTTCCGGTTTGATGTCGCGGTGGATCAGGCGAGCTTCGTGGGCGGCGCAAAGCGCATTCGCGATCTGAATGGAAATTTCGAGGACTTCCGGCAGCCC
>JBHENZ010000227.1:0-8291 GCA_046261815.1 Pyrinomonadaceae bacterium
AACATATACGGCGGCAACGACGGTTTCGAAAATATCGGCCTTCGTCTGCACGGCCTGAGCGGCAAAACCGGCAAGAATTCCCGTTAGCGTGTCGCCGTTTCCGGCCTTGCCCAGCCCGGAATTGCCGGTCGAATTTATCACCACCCTACCGCCAGGTTCGGCAACGACGGCACGCTCGCCCTTGAGCACGAGAATTACATGATGTCGTTGTGCGAATTCCCCGCACACCTTGATACGGTCGGAAATTTCGCTGTAGCCGTTTTCCCCGAGAAGCCGCAAAAATTCGCCGTCGTGCGGCGTCAGGATAATCGGCGGCTTGTCTGTTCCTGATACGCTCCACGGAGCGAGCGCATTCAGGCCGTCGGCATCGATTATCAACGGCGTTTTTCGGTTCTCGACAATTTTGCGAACAAGTCGAGCAGTCGACTCGTTTGTCGAGAGGCCGCATCCAATTGCAACGGCGTCGATTTTCGCAGAAAAACCCCTGATCTCCTCAAAGGCGTTTTCCGCGAGCGCGCCGCTGTCTGTTTCGGCCAGCCCGCGGACCATTACCTCCGGCTCTACGCGTGAACCGATCAAGATCCTGGACGATTCGGGCGTCGCGATTGTCGTTAGTCCAGCCCCCGAGCGTATCGCCGCGTTTCCGGCTAAAATGGCCGCACCCGAGTAATCTTTTGAGCCGGCGATCAAGAGTGCATGGCCACGTTTGTTTTTGTACGAATTCGCCGCAAATACGGTGTGTTCGAGCCAGCGGCGTGCATCGCCCGCATCGCTTACATAAACCTGCGATTTGGCGGCATTTACGATCTCGCAGGTCGAGCCGATATGACCGATACGCAGCTCGCCGTTGAACCGAGCTGCCGGCGGCATTACGTTCGCGAGCTTCGGTGCGGTGTAGGTGACGGTGACATGTGCGGCGGCATTAGTGCCGATCGGCTCATTCGAGTCGCTACACAACCCCGAGGGCACGTCCAGTGCGACGACAAGTGTCTCGCGGCACGGACTTTCTTCCGCAAGAGCCGCCAAATATGCCGCGACCTGCTCGAAAACGCCGTCAAGCGGGCGTTCGAGGCCGGTCCCAAACATTGCGTCGACGACAACATCTGGATCTTCCGATTGAAAATTCAGGCTGTCGTATTCGAGCCATTCTTCGAGACCGGCAATTTCCGTGAACGCGATGTCGGCCTGGTCCAGCTCAAAGCCTTCCGAATCGGTAATGCGCCGGAGAATATCGAAATTAATTTGCGCCTCGCTTTTAGCGTCCTCAACCAGACCGAAAAGGCAGACCTCGACGTCCGCTCCTTGCTGCCACAGAATGCGTGCGAGGGCCGCACCGTCGCCCCCATTACTGCCCTTGCCGCACAAGATCAAAACCGTTCTGTCCTCGACCGACCCACCGAGTTTTTCGGCGATCACCACCGCGGCGGCCTGAGCGGCGTTCTCCATCAGCAGTATCTGGGGAATGCCGTACTTTTCCGTAGTGAGACGGTCGATTTCCCGCATCTCGGCCGCCGTAACAACCTTTTGCATATCCAACTAAGTTGCCACAAACCGTGGGAAATAAAAAGACGAATGCTTAACGAGCCTGCCGTCGGGCGTTCCGTGTTAACTCTTCCGTCCCCATCGGCCCAAGCGCGTGTTTCGTAAATCGGACGTATTTTCACCGCGGAATTCTACGCCGCTTCCCTCGCGAAAACACTCTTGCGCGTCTACTTGTTTTACACTTTTTCTGAGGTTAAATTCTTATTTCTAAGGCAAGGAAAGATAAGGATTTCTAAGGCAAGGAAAGATAAGGACAAAATCAGTACGAGGTTCAGAAAACGAAAAACCGCATTCGGTCCTGGATGCGGTTCGTCGACGTTTATATTTGGAGATTGCGAAGAGAAATATCTGGCTGGCGGCCTTTCTTGGCTAATGCCTGCCACTGTGCTTGATCACCGTTTACTTCCGTTCATTTATAGAAAACTTTGATTAATCGTGTGTTTCCACAAATTTAGCGCAACAACTGCGAAAATTGCTTCGGCAGAGACTGCACGCCTCCCGACCCTTCAAAAAAAACACACTCCCCCACGGTCTCCTTTCTCCCCTCCTCCCGAATCGTGTGGTTTACATACGATTCCGTAGCAGGTTACTCGTCCCCCCTTCATTTTCACTAACTTTACGCCGGAGAACCACTGGCACGTCGATTGCGAGCTTAACTGGTATAAGAGGCCAGTTGATTTTCGATAACCGAAAGTATTCCTGGTCATAAGCAGTTCGAAGGAACTAACCGGGGGGAATATTAAAATGGTAAAGGCAATTAAGAATGTTTTGGGAATCGGATTGATCGGCGTTGCGGGCGTTTTCGCGGGAAGTTTCAGTGTGAATGCTCAGGGCGGTTACTACAGCCAGGATGATGATTATTACAACCAGCAGAGGCCTGCTCACAAGAGCCATCGGAAACAAGAAAAGCGTGCCTTAAAGCATCATCAAAAGCATGAAAAAGATGAATACGGCAACTCGGCAGAATTGCGGCGTCATCAGCAGCAGGAACGTCGAGCCATAAGACAGCATCAGCGCTCTGAGCGGAACAACGGCTACTACAACCGAACCGGTGGGTACTACAACAACGGCGGTTACAACAACGACGGCTCGTACAATAACGGTGGCTATAACAATGACGGCTACAACAACAATGGTTATTACGGAAACAACAACCGCAATATGGAAATAGCGCGGCAGGCCGTTCGTCAGGGTTATCAGCAGGGCTATCGCGAAGGCCAAATGGCTCGCCAGTATGGAAACCGTAGCGGATATGGCAACCAGGGCTATTACGGCAACCAGGGTTATGGTAATGACGAGTATCAGTACTATTACCAGCAGGGATACCAGCGTGGCTATCAGGACGGTTATAACCGGTCCTCGCGTTATGGCTCGAAGCGTTCGGGAATCTCGACTAGTATTCTCACGAGTATTTTAGGACGAATTCTAAGCGGCCGATAATCTCCGGCGTTAACACCTAAAAAGGCACTCGATTTGTATCGAGTGCCTTTTTTGTTAAGGAACACAGCAACTTACGCACCTGGCATGCATCTTGCAAAAGCTATGGGTAGTCTGAGCACTTAAAAGGGGCTCATCACTTCAGGGAGGAAGAATATGAAAATAAGATTATTTTTTATAATGACTTTGAGTCTAATCATGGTTGGTCTGACCCAACCTTTTGCCTCGGCCCAGGTGGCGACCACCCGGCAGACTGAAACGCGTTTGATCAGGATCGAAACAAAAATCGACGTTCTTAAAGAAGAGGCACAACGTTTCGCCGACAGGAATACAAACACCGGTACGCCGGATCAATTTGTAGAACACCTCACTGCCTTGGAACAGAGTCTGACCCGGCTGCGTGAGACCCTCGATAACGGCGGCCCCATAACCCGGGATCTGAGGGATGCTCTCGCGAGCGCGACCGTGATCGACAGATTTCTTGTGACCAACCGTGTAACTGCTTCAGCTCAGACGCAGTGGCGCAGCATTAAAACGGATTTCACGACACTGGCAACATCGAACCGAATAAGTTGGAACTGGAATCAGCCGGTAACTCCGGTCAATGTTCCTGCACCTACGGGTACGTCTTACACAGTCACGGATCGGCAGCTGCAGACCCTGCTGTCACGCATCGAGCTGAAGACGGGTAATTACAAGCGCCAGATGGATCTTGCCCTGCGGAATGATACCGCCGCAGATCAATCCGACGACGAGATGGGCGATTATATTGAGGCACTTGAGGCTGCCGAGCTTCGACTCAAGCAGCGTTTCGTTGCCCGCCAATCTTCGAGTCTCGACGCAACCGAGGTGTTGACCCGTGCGACCTATATCGATCAATTCATGACTCGCAACCGGTTGAATGCGCAGACGCAGGCCCAGTGGCGGAATCTGAAAGCGGATCTCAATACGCTTGCCACTTATTACAGCGTAAGTTGGAATTGGAACCAGGCGATACCGTCGAACACGGGTGCAACGACCGGCGGTGGAATGGGCGGTCTGCGAAACTTTGACGCAAGGCTCACCGGTACATACAGGCTCAATACGAGCTTGAGCGAAAATACGGTGGCCGCTATCGATCAGGCTTTGAGTACAACTTCGACGGTTGAGCGTGAAGGCTTTAGGCGCCGACTCGAGCAGCGACTCAGCTCACCGGAGATCATTGTGATCGAAAAGAACAACACTACGGTCAGCATGGCGTCGAGCATTCTGCCGCAGGTTACATTTCAGGCCGACGGTGTCGCACGTTCTGAAACAAACGCCCGCGGCCGGACCATTACAACGACCGCTACGGCAGATCAGGACGGTTTGATTATCAATTACCTGGGTGAACGCTCGAGCGATTTTTATCTGACGTTTCTGCCAATGGCGGATCGCCGGTTGAAGGTTACGAGACGAATCTTCCTCGATGGTGGCACTAGCAGCAACAACAGCATCACGGTTTCGAGCATTTATGACAAGCTCGACAACATGGCGCGTTGGAATGCCGTGAACACAAATACGGACACCGGCGGTTCGTCCGCTGTAAACGATTCCTTCATTGTTCCGACCGGAACGCGCATGAGCGCGGAACTGCGCAGCAACATTACCAGTTCCGAGATAAGTGATCGATTTACGATGGACGTAACGGGCCCGGGTCAGTATCGCGGTGCAGTAATCAGCGGCCGGGTAGTTTCCGAAGACCCGGCGGGCCGCGTGGCGGGGCGTGCTCGAGTACTGCTTATATTTGACACGATTCGCCTCTCCGGTGGTCAGACTTACCGCTTTGCGGGAACGGTTGATGCAGTTACGGCAGTCAACGGTGACATGGTCGTAGTTACCAACCAGACGGCGCGAAGTGCAAGTCAGCCGACTCGCGGATCGGGTGGTATTCTCGGAGCGTTGATCGGTGCAATTTCAGGCGTACCGGTTGATGCAAACGCGAATTCGGCAACGCCGGCAGGTGCGATTCTCTCTCAGAATCGAGACGGCATCGATATAGGTTCGGGTTCACAGGTCATGATCACCGCGCGGGCCACCGGCGTAGTGGCATCGTCGCCCAGATAGACTTAGTCGACAGGCGAGAGTCTAAAGGATCGGAGGTTTACGCCTCCGATTCTTTTGCGTCGCAATGCGGGCGGGGGAGCGGAAGGCCGATCAGACCGTTCTGGGCGGCGAGCGAAAAGCCGACAACCTTTTGCCTTTTATCGTGATAGCCGTCAAGCAAATTTCCGTAGAATGCGGACGGGTACACCCTTTTAATTCCGGCATACAGAGCAAAGGTGTGAGTTATAGCAATTGGGCACTTCCTCAATGCCGTAAGTTATTGTAGATAATGGTGCTCCCGGCAGAATTCGAATCTGCGACCTTTCACTTAGGAGGCGAACGCTCTATCCAACTGAGCTACGGGAGCCTAATGATTTCGGATTTTGGATTGCGGATTGCGGATTGTCAACCTTAGAGGTCCGGGGGCACGCTAGCTGAGACGGCACGCCCTACCCTTCACAAAAACACACTCCCTAACTGTCGTGTTTCCGCGTGCTACGAACTGTAATTGATCAGCGACTTTACGTTGTAGCCGTCGAATTTTGCACGGCCGTTGAGGAAATCGAGCTCGATGACGAAAATTAGTCCGACTATTTTACCGCCGAGTTGTTCGACCAGATCGACCACGGCACGGGCGGTTCCGCCGGTTGCTAGGAGATCGTCGACGATCAGCACGCAGTGGCCTTCACCGACGGCGTCTTTGTGCATTTCCAGCGTGTCCTGACCGTATTCGAGGTCGTATGAAACTGAAATTTTCTCGGCCGGCAGTTTTTTCGGTTTTCGAACGGGCACAAAACCGGCCCTCAGCCGATAGGCTAGCGGCGCGGCAAAGATAAAGCCCCGGGATTCGACTCCGATAACGGTATCGATCTCCTTGCCATTACAGGCATCGCAAAGTGCGTCGATCGTGTTGCGCAATCCTTCGGCGTCTTTAAGCAAGGTCGTAATGTCATAAAAATTGATGCCCGGTTTCGGAAAATCGGGCACTTCGCGGATTAAGTTACGCAAATTTTCCATGTCTTAAAAGTATTGATGGCGGCTGTTTCTGACGAAAGAAAGTCAGACAGTATTTGCCGACAAGTGCACCAACCCCTGATCCTAAAACCGCACTTAAACGGTCCAATAGATGCTAAGATCATTTGACCAATAATCCAAAAATCACAAAGAACCAATCGAGGACGAGATCGACGAGATAGCCTACACCAAGGCCGACAGCGGCTGCGACACAAACCGTAAAAAGCAGGGAGACGCTTTTATTCTTACCCACCGGCAGGCTACCTTTCAATCCGAAACGTCGAATAGGCACGACTCGGTTCCAGCACGATCTCCTCAACTTCCGCGACCTTCGAAAACTGGGGGCCGGCGCTCAAGTCGTGCTTAAATTTCTCGACAGTTTGCGCCGTTCCCTCGGCCAGTGCCTCGACTCGGCCGTCTTCCAAATTTTTCACATAGCCGACGACCTGACGCCGTGCGGCCGAACGCTGCGCGAAATATCGAAACCCAACGCCCTGCACCTCTCCGCTGATAAGAAACTTTCTTGCAACAATAATCACGCTAGCAAAATGTAACTTTTCGTAAATCGTTCCTCCTTAGCTACGTGCTTTAGCTCGTGAGAAGAACCTGAAAATTTAGAATCAGCCCGTTTCAACGGGCTTATTGAAAACTCGGCTTCAGCCAAAAGGAGAAGGACGTAAAAGCGCCCTTGCCGGACGCCTCGAATCTTGCTCACGCTGTGAAAGGGCGTGGCCCAACAAGAAAAGGCAAGGTTGCAAATACCCGCGCACTACTGCAAAAAATCTATCCGAGAGCATCCAGACATTCGCCGATAGGGCGAAGACGACATGTGTAGACCGGCATTCCGCGAAGGGTGAATTTGTTCGCGGGAGTTTCGCGCAGTTCTTCGGCGAGGGCCAAAAAGTCCTTTGGCTCATCGGTTTCGAAGGAGATGATGTATTCCTGATCGCTAAAGCCGAACGCGTGCGTCATGTGAATCTTTATGTTCTGAAACTTTCGCCCGACCATGAAGCTGTCCTCGATCAGGGCATCGCGCTCTTCGTCGGTTTTCTCGTACCAGTCGCGATGCTTGGCGCACGGATAGACGAAGTGATACTTTTTTTCGCCGGGCAGGATGTGCAGCCGGTCTTCCGTGCCGCCGGAGACGAACATCATCTTTTTCGTCACCGAAAGATAATTGTCGGCCGTCTCGAAAAAGCTACCGAGATTCGTTTGATAAAGCTTTGCGGTCATCTCCTGAACCGCGTCGAGCGACGTGCCGATTCGCCACAGCATCAGATCCGCTTTCGAATCGAAGCCGATAAGCGAATAGCTGAACAGCAGAAACACATCGCTAAAATCGTCGTACGTCCGCAGAAATTCTTCCTTAAATCTTAGCTTCGAATCTGCATCTAGCTTTCGCCAATCAGAGTTCACGCGGATGAACATGAAATTGACGAATTGCTTCAAGATCTCCGACGAGCCTAAAGGAACTTTCTGCTCGGGAACGAGTCGCAGGCCGGGCTGGTCGGCAGATTCTTTTTGTCTATTAAGCAATTCCATTGTCGGCGATTATTAATGTGGGACGAGCGTCTTCTGACAATATTGCCAACTTTCAAACTCAATGTCCAAACTAAGCGACGAAGCGAAATCCCGCGTGTTCTAAACATGCCGCAAGTCCGCACGTAAGTAAGGGCGAAATTCTCAACGTTATCATTTCGCCCAGACTTACGTGTGGGGCGTGCGGCATGAATCGGAGTTACGGGCTTTGGCGATTTACAAAAACTCCGATTTGATGCAATTATTATGTCAGTGAAATTTACATTTTTATTTGTGTTCCTAAACGTTGTCTTGGCGTCTGCGGCATTTGCGCAGCAGCGGCCGCTAATCACCGACGACATCGATATCACGCCCGAAGGCGCGTTCGAGATCGCGGCCGGTGTCGAATTTTTGCAAAATGTGAAATTTCCGCTCTCGGGATTGAAGGGGGACCTTACGCGCGTCGGGGATCTCCGCCTGCGTTCGGGTTTTGCGTCGAACGTGGAGCTGCAAATCGAGGCGACGCTGCAAAATTTCCTGGCGATAAACTCTCAATCTCTACCCTCCCCGATTCCGCTGAACATCGATGGAAACTCGTCAAGCGATTTTGGCGACATTATCACCTCCGTAAAGATCAAGTTGCTCAACGAAGGAAAAAACACGCCTGGTGTTGGCCTTAAACTGGGATTCCAGATTCCTAGCACCGACCAGGCGCG
>JBHENZ010000228.1:0-3444 GCA_046261815.1 Pyrinomonadaceae bacterium
TTATATCCGGAACTTTGGCATCGTCCGCCGGGTAGCCGACGGGGATCAGGACGAAGGGAATTTCGTTTTTTGGGCGGCCGAGAATTTCCTGTAAAAATTTCATCGGGCTGGGTGTGTGCGTCAGCGTAGCCAAACCCATATTATGCAAAGCCGCGAGCAGCATTCCAACGGCTATGCCTACGGATTCCTGTGAATAATATGTCGGTTCGGTCTCGCCGTCTTCGACGAATGAATTGATCCTGAAAACGACGATCAAATACGGCGCGATCTCCAAAAACGGCTTGTGTTCGTTCGTCCCGAGCGGCGCCAATCTTCGCAGCCATTTCTCCGACATCCGGCCGTGATAACTCTCATATTCTTCCTTTTCCGCCGCTTCGCGAATTCTGCGTTTGATATCCGGATCTCGTACGACAACAAACCGCCACGGCTGCATATTCGCGCCCGACGGCGCCGTACCGGCGGTGAAGATCGCTTTTTCGATTAGCTCTAAAGGAACATCTCGATCCGAATATTCGCGCACCGTTCGCCGACGGCTCAACAATCGGAAAAACCGCTCGGCGTTTTCCAACTGCGACGCCGGGTCGATCACCGAGAAATCGAGCGGTATGAGTTTTGGTTTCGGATAGTCCATCGCCCGTAAATCGTGAGGTGGATCGTAATGCGGTTTGCAATTAGCATCAACGAATCCTCACTTACTTTATGGAACTCGTTCGACCGACTCGTGAGCATCTGCCCGGCTACGTCCTGGCGCTGAAGGGCGGCTGGTCGGACGACAATGTTCGCGGTGCCGAAGCCGCTCGCGAAGATCTCGAGCAGATCGCCGCCGACCCGGACGCGTTTCTTGCCGGGATGGAGGATCTCGAAGGCAAAGGGCCGCCGGTCAAGCTGCCCGACGGCTCGGAAGTTCCGCGGCTGCCGGGTTTTCACCGATGGATGTGGGACGGCGATTTTGCGGGAAGAATAAGCATCCGCTGGCAGCCCGGTACCACCGACCTGCCGCCGCACTGTCTCGGTCATATCGGCTATTCGGTCGTGCCGTGGAAACAACGCCGAGGCTACGCGACGCTTGCCCTTCGTCTGATGCTCCACGAAGCAAAATCCGTCGGCCTTCCCTTTGTCGAAATCACGACCGACGTCGACAATATTGCCTCGCAACGCGTGATCGAGGCCAACAACGGCCAGCTCATCCAACATTTCACCAAACCACCGGCGCTCGGCACCACTCCCGCCCTTCGCTACCGGATAAGTCTCAGTTAGAAATTCATTCACCCGGATACCAACCCTTTAGAAACTCGTCCTACTTGTGCAACAGCTCTCGAAGGCGTTTTTGCAATCGCGGCAAAAGTCTCGCCGTCTGGCGGATCGATCCGCTGGCAAAATATTTTGCGAATCCGCGAAAGGTTTCGACCCCTAATGAGGAATAAGGCATCCACCAGGCGTCGGGGAGAACGGCGAGGCGGTTGGTGTGGATGTGTTGGGGTTGAACGAGTTCCATCAGGCCCTCAATGCCGTGCGTGCGGCCGCGGCCGCTGTTTTTGAACCCGCCCCACGGCGTTTGAGCGATGCCGTGCGTGTAGAGAACCTCGTTGACGCAGACACTGCCTGCCTCGATTTGCTTTGCTATTCGTTCGCCCTTTCGGATGTCGCGTGTCCAGACGCTTGCCGTTAGGCCGAACTCGGAATCGTTCGCGAGGCGGATAGCTTCGTCTTCCGTTGTGAATGTCGCAATCGGCAGCGTCGGGCCAAAAGTTTCTTCGCGCATCGCACGCATGTCGTTGGTCGCGCCGGAAATAACGGTGGGTTCGTAAAACAGCGGAACGCGGACGTCCGCGTTCCGCTTACCGCCGATTTCGATTTTCGCTCCGCTCGCGCGAAAGTTTTCAACGTGGTCCTCGACGATTTCGAGCTGCCTTTCTGACGACATTGCTCCAATCGAAACATCTTCTTCCGTACCCGGCCCTTGTTTTAGCGCTTTTGTTTTCTCCACCACCAATAAGGTGAATTTTTCTGCAATACTCTGTTCTACATAAACTCTTTCGACAGACGAGCACGACTGGCCCGAATTGCAGAACGCGCCCCAAACGGCTGCACGGGCGGCCAGATCGAGATTCGCGTCTGCAAAGACGATCATCGGGTCCTTTCCACCAAGCTCGAGCACCACCGAGGTCAGATTTGCGGCCGCGGCCGCTGCGATTTTTTTGCCGGTTGCGACTGAGCCGGTAAACATTATCTTGTCCGGCGCGGCAACGACGAGGGCGGCTCCGGTGCGGCCGTCGCCGGTTACGACCTGGAGGAGATTTTGCGGCGCGCCGGCTTTCTCAAAGATTTCGCCGATTTTTAGACCGACAAGCGGCGTCAGTTCGGATGGCTTGATAACGACCGAGTTTCCCGCCATCAATGCCATCGCCGCCTCGCCGAGAGGGATTGAAAAAGGATAATTCCAAGCCGGAATAATCGCGACGACGCCAAGCGGGTGATAGACGATTTTCGACGAGCGGCCGAGCGTGGCATATAGACCGATGTTGCGGCGACGCGGTTTGAGCAGCCTCTGTGTATTGCTTGCGAAATACTGCATCAGGTCGAGAACCGGAGCGATCTCCATCGCGATCGCCTCGCCGAATGGCTTGCCGGTCTCGGCCGAGATCAAATGTGCGATCTCGTCGAGCTGGGCGAGGATCACCTCTCGCGCTTGCATAATCAGGGATTTGCGGACGGCGAACGGAGTGGTCTTCCAAATTTGGAAAGCCTGCCGAGACCGGTCGAGAGCTGCCGTTATGTCGTCGGCAGAGGTTTGTTGTACGCGGCCGATCTCGGAGGCGGTCGCCGGGTTGTATGAAACAATTTCTTCGGATGTTTGAGGATCAATTTTTAGTACGGCGTTCATGACGCGATATTACTCTTAGAGGTTATTTCGTGACCAGCCGGTTCGCAGGGCTAATGCCATATTTAAATGGGGTTCCAAACAGTCATTTCTAAGGAGGGTTTTTGCCCAGATTTGTGCCAGGCTTCTTTGAACGCGGAAATCACTGATAATTAAAAAACTTAGGCGAAGTTTATACCAAAAACGGCCGTTTTTCAAAAAACTTTTCTAACCTTTGAAACTCGACCCGTAAAACGGTCATTCGCTGACTTCTGCCAGACGTTTCCTCCATGTCAAGTCAAGGACACCGACGCGCTCGGCCGGCTGCTCCGTGAAAGGATCAAGGCGATCCCGCGGATCGTTAATACGAACACAACGGTGGTCTTGAAAACGTTTAAGGAGACGCTGGCTTTGCCGATCGATACGGCGGCCGCTGTGCGTGTAGGCCGGGCATCGCGGAATTAGGAGTTCTGGGCCGCGAATTTGCGAAAAGGTGGAATACGAAAAACCGGTTAATAACGAGGTTTGGTAATGCAGGGCAATACATTCACAAATCAGCGGGGGATTCCCGCCATCTGGTCACG
>JBHENZ010000229.1:0-5007 GCA_046261815.1 Pyrinomonadaceae bacterium
TAATGGGTGTCGGCGAAACGGTTGGCGACGGTGCGGCTTTGACCGTCGGCTGTTGACGCGTTCGGTCAGGCGATGTTCTTTGCGCAAGACCCGAAGGGGTAAAATAATTCGCGCAAAATGCCGCAAACATTACGCCGATAAGCGGTAAAAGCAAGCTGCTTTTCTTCATCATTAATTGTTGCAAACTCAATAATTAGTCAGCGGAGAGGCATAGTATCCCTCGCGGCTGCGAACGGTTAGACGCGGCAGGCCTCTCGGAGGTTTGACCTTAACTTTTACCTTGCGCCATTTGCCGTCCGGCTGAAAGTCCGAGGGTGTGTAACCCACCGAATACTGATGCCGCAGCTCGAGAGCGATACGTTCGAAAATTTCATCCATCTCCACGTCGGACTGCGGATAAAACGATTTGCCCCCGGTCACCGAGGTAAGCTCGTCGAGAAATGCCTGACCCTGCAAACCGACCTGGCTGCTTGCGTCGCCGCCGCCGAGAATTCCGACCGCATAGGTCACCACGTCTGATTCCTTCATCAGCCGGCGGACCTCGCCGAAGTTGTATCTGGACGCATTGTCCTGCCCGTCGCTGATAATCAGCATGGCACGTTTTTGATGGGAGCCGCGCGTAACCCGCTCGATACCGAGATAGCAGGCATCGTACAGTGCCGTGTTCTGGCGAGGGTTGACCAGCGTCAGCTTTTGCAAAACGGCCTCGCCATCGCGTGTTCGATCGAGCAATAACTGTGCGCGATTATTGAAGGCGATCAAGAAATATTCGTCGCTCGGATGGCTGGAGTTTATAAATTTTTCTAGAGCTTTGCGCGCCTTTGCGACTTTATCGCCGCTCATCGAGCCAGAGACATCAAACAGAACTCCGATTGAAACTGGAGCATCACTATCACTGAAAAAGGTGATCTCCTGCTCCTGATTGTTGTCGATAACGGTAAAGGCATTTTTCGTTAGGCCGGAAACATAACGTCCGTGAAGATCAGTAACCGTGAGAGTAAGGGAAACGAGATCGGTTCGGACGCGGACCTGCTGCGGATCGTCGTCGGGCGGCGTGGGCGAGGCCTGCTGGCCGGAAGCCACAACCGCAAAAGCAATTGATATCGACACTAAAAGCGCGATCCGAAGCATCAGCCTGCTTGAGTCCAGAACTGGGATACCCGGGACAGCCATAATTTTCTCCGGCAGGACTGTCTTTATTCTAGGCGACAAATGCGCCTTTAGCAATATCTTTCTTGTGATGAGCGTACCGTCTGTTTGGTTGCGTTTGCGACCCACGTTTGGTGCAAAGCAATGCGGACATCCTGCAACAAATAAATGTTTAATGCGTGTTATAATTCTTAAAGCGAGCAGCTGAGATTGAGGAGCGGCTTGCTCAACGGTTGCAGCCTTTCGAAATCTCATGTCCGAATTTATTTGCCGACTCGGCACACCGTCCGGCGAAATCGTAACCAGGACGATCGAAGCCTTGCGTGCCGACGAGGCCAAATTTCAATTGGAACGCGAAGGATACCGGGTGTTTTCCATCGCGTCGGCCGAGGGCGGACTTTCGGCGATGCTCCCGTTCGGGTCGACAGCCGGCAAACGCCGTGTCAAACAGGCCGACTTTCTTCTCTTTAATCAGCAATTATCAGCGCTGCTACGGGCTGGCATACCGATGCTGCAATCGATATCTCTCCTAAAAGCGCGTTCAGCCTCGACGAATCTACGCGAAATACTCGTCGACGTTGAAGAGCGAATCAAAAGCGGTACGCCACTTTCCGAGGCATTCGAGGCGCAAGGCGTGTTTCCGAAAATTTACACCGCTTCGATCCTTTCGGGAGAAAGGAGCGGTGCGCTCGATGAGGTGCTGCTGCGATTTGTCGACTATCTTCGCCGCAGCGTCGGCGTATCGCGGAAACTCCGCGGTGCTCTTGCGTATCCCGCGTTTCTGTTATTGGCGTCGATATTGATGGTCGCGTTTCTGACGCTTTATATCGTTCCGCGAATGTCGGATTTGTTCAATTCGTTGAGTGCCGCCCGCGGTTTGCCGACCGTCACGGTCGTCGTCCTCGCATTTTCAAACGGCGTCGCGAACAACTTCTGGTGGCTGGTGCCTTTCATAGCCGTATTGATCGGCGGATTTTACGTCTGGGTGCGGACCGATGTCGGCCGCTTGGTCGTTCACCGATTTCTTTTGCGACTGCCGGTGGCCGGTCAGCTGATTCGCCAGATGGCAACCGCGCAATTGTCGCGGTCGTTATCGACGCTTTTATCAGGCGGCATCACGGTGCCGGATTCGTGGGACATCGCCTCGCAGGCTTTGAATAATCTCGAGCTTCGCCGCCGTAGCCAGGCCGTTTTACCGTCAATAAAAGAAGGCCGCGGATTTACCGATTCGTTGGAGAAGGCAGGTTGGATGCCCGAGCTCTCGTTGGACATGATCGGAATTGGCGAAAAATCCGGCAGCCTGCGTGAGATGCTCGACGAGGTCGCCTCGTTCTACGACGCCGAAGCCGAGGTCAAGCTCGACCAGCTTACTACGCTGCTCGAACCTCTAATCCTTTTATTTATGGCCGCGATCGTCGTTACGATTTTGCTGGCGATTTATCTGCCGATTATTGAAACGATATCTTCCGGACCGATGGGCGGCCGAAGATAAAACGGAGATTTTTTACGGATGCCCGAACAGGAAATAATTTCAGGTACGAACTCCTCGTCACCCCGTATCGAGCTAACCGGCATTCTGGAGAATGAGCCGCCGGAGATTGTCGAGGCAAAGCAGCTTGCCCGCCGTTACCGGCTGCCGTACATCGATTTGCTGCCGGCGGATCAGCCTTCGCCGATCGATTACCAAGAGCTCGCCAAGATTCCGGTCGAGATGATGCTGCGCAATCATTTCGTGCCGCTTCGTCGCGAAGGTCGAAATTTGCACACGGCGATGGCCGACCCGACGAATCTGGAAGTGCTCGACGAGATCGAAAATACGATGAACGTCCGCGTCGTGCCTTACGCGGCGACTCGCGGTGCGATCGAAGTCGTTCTTAAAAAGGGCGATGCCACGCAAAGGGTGCTGCAGGAGGCCGCGTCCGGTTTCAAGATCTCGCTCGTCAAGGAAACTGAGCAGGGCGAGGAGGTGCTTGATCTCGACCGCCTAGCGTCGGATTCCGATATGTCGCCGATTATCAAATTGGTCGACACGATCGTTTATAACGCGATGGAATCACGCGCCTCGGATATCCATATCGAGGCCGGAGACCGGGATGCCAGGGTTAAATTCCGCATCGACGGCGCGCTTTATCAAAAGGTCGACCCGATCGACATCGCTTACCACCAGACCTTGATTTCGCGTATCAAGGTGATGTCTGAACTGGATATTGCCGAACGCCGTATTCCGCAGGACGGACGCTTCCGCGTTCGCTATAAGGGCCGCACCGTCGACTTTCGTGTGTCGATTTTGCCCTCGGCCTTTGGCGAAAATTGCGTCATCCGTATTCTTGACAAAGAGCAAATTTCCGAAGAGTTCAAAAATCTCAGCCTCGAAGTGGTGGGCTTCGATGCCGACGATCTGCGGCGTTTTCGTCTATACATTAAAGAGCCGTACGGAATGGTCCTCGTCACAGGCCCGACCGGGTCGGGAAAAACGACTACGCTTTACGGGGCACTAAACGAAATCCGCGCCGATGAAGACAAGATCATCACCATCGAAGACCCGGTTGAATACGTGCTGCAGGGGATAATGCAGATTCCTGTGAATGAAAAAAAGGGACTGACCTTTGCCCGCGGCTTGCGTTCGATTCTCCGCCACGATCCCGATAAAGTGATGGTCGGTGAGATCCGGGACGAGGAAACGGCGCAGATCGCGATTCAGTCTGCCCTTACCGGCCACCTCGTATTCACTACTGTTCACGCAAACAACGTGATCGACGTTATCGGCCGCTTTTTGAATATGGGCGTTGAGCCGTATAACTTCGTGTCGTCTCTTAATTGCGTGCTCGCGCAGCGGCTCGTGCGGCTTTTGTGCCCGACTTGCAAGCGTCCCTATGAGCCTTCTGAGACTGAACTTCTCGAATCCGGTTTGCGGCCTGCCGATGTCACCGGCAAAGGATTCTTCAAAAATATTGGCTGCGACGCCTGCAACCACACGGGTTATCGCGGGCGAACGGCGATCCATGAACTTCTCGATATGTCCGACACTATCCGTGAAATGATAATCGAGCGACGGCCCGGCTCCGAGATACGTCGACAGGCAGAAAGCGAAGGCTTGTCCAGCCTTCGCGCATCCGCCGTCAAGAAAGTGTTTGCCGGCAGCACGACATTGCACGAGATTAATCGCGTGACATTTGTCGAGGATGTGAATCGAACGCTTAACCGGTAAACAACAGAAGCCCTCGCTGTGGAAGCCCGCACGTTGGTCAAGGCGAGATGATCACGAAATCAGATCACGATAAACGGCCGGATCGACATTGCCGCCGCTGACCACGACACACACACGCCGTTTCTCGAATAACTTTGGATTAACGAGAACCGCACCGAGCGAAAGCGCACCGGTCGGCTCGCATTTCAGATTCGCAAGATTGAAAAGCAGCTTTACGGCCTCGGCAATCGTTTCGTCTGGCACCTCGATAATCTCTCGTACCCGATCGCGGATTATCGGCCAATTGAGCTCGCCGAGCGAAATCGTCCTAGCTCCGTCGGCTATGGTCGCGGGTTCCGAGTTGTTAAATACGATTCGTCCTTCGCGCATTGACCGAGCGGCATCGTTTCCAAGCGCAGGTTCGGCACCGATAAACTCCACGCCGCCACGACTTCGCTGCATTCCTTTAACGATTCCAGATATTAGACCGCCGCCGCCGATAGGTGCGACGACCGCGTCGAAATCTTTGGCCGCTAGCTCAGCGCCAAGCGTCGCATTACCTTCGATCACAAACGTGTCGTCATACGCGCTTGCCACATACGCATCAGGCACCTCGGCCGCTATCTGGCGAATACGGTCGCCGCGACCGACCAACGACGTATCTATCAAAT
>JBHENZ010000230.1:0-3685 GCA_046261815.1 Pyrinomonadaceae bacterium
GCCTAAACCGTTACAGCTGGGTGTTCTCGGCGTATCTTCTTACTTCAACCGTGACGGTGCCCGTATGGGGGAAACTGTCCGATCTATACGGCCGGCGGCTGATGTATCAGATCGGAATCGCGGTGTTTTTGCTCGGCACGCTTTTGTCAGGTTTCTCCGGCTCGATGACACAGCTCATTGCCTTTCGGGCGATCCAGGGACTCGGTGCCGGTGCCCTTGTTCCGCTAGGAATGACGATCATCGGCGACATTTTTACTGTCGAGGAACGGGCACGAATGCAGGCGTATTTCAGCGGCGTTTGGGGGATTTCAAGTATCGTTGGACCGGTCGTGGGGGGCTTTATTACAGATCAAATTTCATGGCGGTGGGTTTTCTGGATTAATTTGCCGATTGGAATTTTAGCGGCGATCATAATCCGCGTTTCACTGAAGGAACCGGCGAAGGCGCGACGGCCAAAAATCGATTACGCTGGTGCTGGTGTTTTAATGTTCGCGATTGCGTTGATGATGCTCGCGACGATCGAAGGCGGCTCGGGTTTTTTCTCGATGCAAAAAATTCTTTTATTCGGCGTCTCATGCGTTTTGCTAGTCCTTTTTGTATTCATCGAACAGAGGGCCAAGGACCCGGTAATTCCACTCGATCTTTTTCGCAACCGAACCTTGACGATTGCCGTCATCGCGGGCTTTTTTGGCGGCATTGGAATGTTCGGTGCGATTTCGTTTATTCCGTTGTTTGCTCAAGGCTCACTTGGCTTTACGGCGACCGAGGCCGGGTCGCTTCTTACGCCGTTGATGCTTGCCTGGGTCACTATGTCGGTAATTGGAGGGCGTTTAATGTTGCGAATCGGTTATCGTGAAATTGCCGTTGCGGGCTTTCTCGTTTTAACCGCGGGATTCGTTTTTCTTGCACTTTTCGACACGAGCTCGTCCGTCGCATGGCTCTATGCGGACTTGATCTTGATCGGTTCAGGTCTAGGGTTGACGATGCTTACACTTTTGATCGTCGCCCAACAGGCTGTCGAACGCGAAAAACTAGGAATCGCAACATCACTAAATCAATTTTCGAGGTCAATCGGGGGCGCGCTTGGTGTGGCCGTGATGGGCGCAGTCCTGACCGCAGGGCTGGCAGTAGATCTTCGAATCGCGTCGCAAAGCGGGAATCTCACTTCAACCCAGGCCGAGGCCTTCGTTTCGAATCCGAACGCGTTGATCGACCCGGTTGAGAAGGCCGCGGTTCCACTCGAGACGCTTTCGGTTCTTCAGTCAGCTCTTGCGAGCTCGATTAGGCCGGTGTTTTGGGTCGGAGCATTTGTGTCGATTTTAGCTCTCTTTGCGGTCGCTATGTTGCCCCGATACGGTGATCGAGGTGAAGAAGTGGATGGCGAGAAATTGATAATGGCGGAACAAACCGCGATCAACGCGAGGAATCAACCGACTGCCCGATACGAATAATCGTCTAGTCGTAGCTTAACGCTTCGACCGCATCGAGCCTTGCTGCCCGCAGTGCCGGATATAGTGCCCCAATCGCGCCGCCGATCAAGCCTGCAATCATAGTTATAAGTAAGACCCGCGGACTGATCTCCACCTCAAGGGTACTGATCCTCGTCAACGCAAATCGCAGCAGCACGGTCAAAAAAATCCCCGAAATTATTCCGAGCAAACTGATAAGCAACGACTCCTGCGTGATCGTCCAGGCGATCCTGGCCTTGCCCATTCCGAGCGATTTCATAATCCCGATTTGCCTGGTCCGTTCGGTCACGGTCGTGTACATCGTCAGCAATACAACGAGAGCCGAGATCACCGCGGCCACACCGATAAACACGTTGAGAAAAACGTTTAGCTGTGGGATGCCCTGCATGTACAGATCTTCCAGCTCGCTTGTGGGAATAACCTGGGTTTCGGGAAACGCGTTATCGATTTTTTCGGCGACAATCGCGAGATCAAAGGCTTCATCGATCTTCACAAGAAACGTCGTCGTTTTACCCTCGCCGCCAAGCTGTTCCTGCATCGTTCCCAGCGGAATTTTCAAGCGTGCACCTGCCGCCGGTTCGTACGTTCCGACTATTGTGAAATCACGTTCGTAAATTTTCAATTTATCGCCGACCCGGAAATTTTTCTGCCGCTGCCAGCCCGTATCGATAATCGCTTCGTCGCCTTTGTCCGCTACGGGACGTCCCTCAATTATCTGAATTCCGGTGATGGCAGAATATTCGTCGAAATTCACGCCATCGACGACGCGGCTGCCCGTGTTGTTGTCGTCTGACGAAACCGTGTTTTGGCCAACCGGTACAACCGTACGGACACCGTCGACCTTTGCGATCTCACCGCCAAGCGATATTGGAAGGCGAAACGCTTCAGTGCCGCTCATACCAAGCGAACCGGAAGCACGAACCATAATCTCGGCCCCCACGTTACCCTCGCGTTTTGCACGCTCGCGCATCGTGCCGTTCGATAAACCGACAGTGAAAACAATTAGCAGCACGCCGATCGCGATGCCGAAGACGCTCACCACGGTGCGCGCCGGTCGGTGGAACATATTCGAGAGAACCAGGCTGTCCATTAATTACTGTCGTTGCTGGAGTTGGGAAACGGTGGAGTTTGAATTGGTCGCGGCGCCGGCCGTTTGCTGGTCCAGCTGTACGCCGGGTGGCCGCCAGCCGGCACGCTTTAGGAGGTCGACAGCAAAGCGAATCGGTACTGCCATATTGGCCGCCGTGTTTTCGGTGAATACGCCGAAATTCACACCGATCACCTTGCCCGTCTGCCCGAATAACGGGGCACCCGAGCCGCCCTCGGCCGTTTTCGCGTCGTGCACGATCCGACGAGCGTCGAGGTCGGTGATCGCCCCTTGGGTCGTTAGCGGGACGATCTTTTTCGATTGCGCGAGAAAATTGATCAAATTTTGTCTCGAGTTGCCAAACCGCGAATTTATCGATTTTGCCTCGTCGTCATCCACCATAGCGAGAAGGCGGTCCGGCCCGCTCGGATAGCCCATCGTGACGACGGTGCGGCCGATGGTCGCGGCGTCGGATTCGGTATCGATCGGCAGCACCGGAACCTCGGCCGGCAAAGTTGCAGCATCGAGTGTCGCGACTGCCAGATCTTCGCGATTTCCGAACTCGCGAATTTTCAAAGGGAACTGCTGTGGGACGCCCGGGAAATAAATCACCAGCCGCTTGACGCGTGCCCGGCCGTTCGAGTCCCGCATCATCTGTTTTACCAGATCGTCCTCGGTCCAGGGCTGCAGAACGTGTTTGTTCGTGACAATGTAGCCGCCGCCGACGTGAAATCCCGTCCCGATAAAATCGTATTCGACCGGGCTGCCGCCGCCATCAGTCGTAAGGCCGCTAACGGCTGGGGACGAGCGAGGCGATGCGTCTTCGGGCACGGCGGGCTCGTACGGGCTCGCGGCAATCGCCTGCGGGTCAGGGTAGCGAAGCACGCGACCGCTCGACCTGTCGATTAAATCGTAGACACCTACGATGAGGCACACGCCGTTTCCGTAATCGACACGCAAGTTTTGGGCAAGCGAAACGGTCTTGATGATGTCTTTGTTTGTCTTATCGAGTTCGTCGATCTGATCGCTGGCCTCGCCAAGCGTATTCTCAAGTTTGCGAATGATCTCGCTTTGCCGCTCGGCAACCTCTCGGCTTTCGCGAAGCTCTTTGTTGACCGCGTATCCGAGG
>JBHENZ010000231.1:0-3360 GCA_046261815.1 Pyrinomonadaceae bacterium
AGCGTGTACTTCAGGTCGGTGAGAAACAATTCCTGATGCTGCTGCTCGTGGTTAAGGCCCAGCATTACTAGCTCGCGAAGATTGGCCGGCGTGTCACCGCATAAAAATCCTATCATCGCAGTATCGACATGTTGGCGATAACCGAAAACCTCTTTTACGGTCGGACGACTAAGATCGCCTCGGTGATCTCGAGACGTGCGTTCGCCGATCGAGTTGTAATAGCTGTTGAATAAAAAACCGAAACGCGCGTCGAAAACTTTGTAGCCCTTAGCAAATCTTTTGAGGATCATCTCCTCAAAAAACCACGTCGTATGCGCGATATTCCACTTTGCCGGCGAAACGTCCTCGATCGGCTGCGGTATGTAGTCCTCGATTTCCAGCGGCTCGCACAATTTTTCCGTGTACGATCGCACGGACTTATAAAACTCCCGCAGATCGGTCGCGTCGCGTGTAAGTTGCGTGATTGCCTGCATAATTTGCCTAATTAGTATAACAATAGCGAAAAAGATTTGCGGGCGATTTATTGCTGGCCGCTACGAATCCGGTCGCTACCGCTTGCGGTACTGACTTGCACTTATCTTAGCGATTGCTTCCTTGGCGATTTCGGCGAGGTACGGATCGTCGCTCGTCGTAAATGAGCGCAGCACGGCTGACGAAGACTCGTCATTGATCGCTCCCAGGGCAAATGCGGCCTCGCGGCGCGTGTCGTCTGCTTCCTTGCGGTCGGTCAAAACCCGCGTCAAAATTGCTATCGATTCCGCAAAACCTTCGACGTCCGACGCCCGCAAATCCTTGAATTTTTCCGGCAGAAAATTCTGCGGCGTCAAAACGCGACGTAAACCGATTTGCGCGATTTGCGCGATCTGACCGATTGAACGGGCGGCCGACCGGCGAACGAATTCATCGTCCTCCGTCGGCCGCCGCTGCAAAATATTTATTAGCGACGAGAGCGCGGATCGGTCTCCGATTTGACCGAGAGCGACTGCAATTGCGCCGCGAACCTCGACGACTTTCTCCTTTCTAAAAAGCTCGATCAACGGGTTAACGGCCTGTGCACTGCCGACCACGCCAAGCGCGTAAGCGGCTTCGCGCCGCACGAACTCCGCTCGATCGCCGAGCAGCGGCATCACGACGGCAGCCGCTTCGTCGCGCGGCAAAAACACCACCGACGCGGCCGCCGTCGCGCGAACGATCTCATTCGCATCGCGAAGCGCCGGCAGTGCAAGCCGCGAAGCCAGTTCGGATCGAGCGTTCCTTATCTCGAAAAGAGCATCGCGTTTTTCTTCGATCGTGCCGGATGAGGCCTTGGTTTGGAGAATTATCGCGCGGGACTGCCAATCATTCGCGGGCAAATTCTGGCCGACAGCGATCAGCGCCAACGCGGCCGCCAGACACAGAAACGCAAAAAAAGAAGATACGCACTTCAGGTGGCGTGTCTCCGTGGTTTTCTTGCTAATCGCCTGCATCGCCTCCTCATGCTACGCGATAAAACTGGCGTCCGGAAACGTGTTCCCACTCGCTTACCTGCCGGGCACGTTTGTTCTCGTGCGCATCCGAAAGCAAGACGATTAAATCGTCGTTCACCGATTTATCTTTTCGTATTTTGCGAGATGAAAGGAGGCGTTTGCCGAAGTTGGGAACTGTATGGGTTTCGTCGTTCAGATCTTCGATATTGTGAATATTTCGTGCGTTTCGGTTGACCATTGTTCTGCCTCCTTTTCGCGGCAGACGGTCGAGGCCGAATCAACGAATCAAGTCCCGGCCGCCTGCGAAACAAATTTTTCTCACTATCGAAACTTTCGTGTGTTGTTTACTCCTATACCCGAGGGTTTGAATATATTATCATGACGGCAATCTCTGAATCAATCCTCGTACCCTGTTGGCATTTTAAGAGGAATTGGGCGAAAAAAGCGGGATCAAAATCGGCCGCATAAAGCGACTCGCACTGCGAGTGCCGTTTGTGCTATAAATCATGAATACATGTTCAATAAAACCCTTTTTCCGCTCGCCCTTACCTAGCCACCCGTTGGAGTTGATCTCCGATGCCGGTGGCGATTCGAACAACAAGAAACAATCGATCGACCGTGAGGTAGCCGATTACTCCTTTATTCGCTAAACTTAGCCCATTTTACGGTCGGCATTTTCAGATGCCCAAACGGTATGTCCCTCGCGTGTGAAGTACGCTGGGACAATGAGACACGCGGACAAGAAATTAATGGACGAAAAGTATTTTGCAAAAAAGATCGAAGCCAAATGGCAGAAGCGATGGGCTGAATCCGGAGCGTTCGAGGCCGAGGCGGACAACTCGCGGCCGAAGTTTTACCAGCTTGAAATGCTGCCTTATCCTTCGGGCAACCTGCATATGGGTCACGTGCGCAATTACTCGGTCGGCGATGCCGTTGCGTGGTACAAACGGCTCAAAGGATTCAATGTTCTGCACCCGATCGGCTGGGATTCGTTCGGTCAGCCGGCCGAGGACGCGGCCGTCAAACGCGGCGTCAATCCTCGCGAATGGACCGAGGAGAACATCGTAGCGATGCGCGGCCAGCTCGAACGCCTCGGACTTAGCTACGACTGGAGGCGTCAGACAGCCGCGCATCGGCCGGATTTTTATAAGTTCGACCAATGGTTTTTTCTGAAGATTTACGAGATGGGACTGGCCTACAAACGGCCGAGCAAAGTGAACTG
Organism: Pyrinomonadaceae bacterium; assembly: GCA_046261815.1. Classification (GTDB taxonomy): domain Bacteria; phylum Acidobacteriota; class Blastocatellia; order Pyrinomonadales; family Pyrinomonadaceae; genus OLB17. Next base: position 2,689 of record JBHENZ010000231.1, read on the forward strand.
GTGCGAACACGATCGGGCGATATTGTCAAACGAGCAGGCAAGCGGCGGCATTTGCTGGCGTTGCGGCAATCCGGTTACAAAAAAGGATCTCGAACAGTGGTTCTTCAAGACGACCCAATATGCTGAACAGCTGCTCGACGGTCTCGACAAAATAGAATCCGCCTGGCCGCAGAATGTGGTGAAACGCCAGCGCGACTGGATCGGAAAATCGGAAGGAGCGTTTGTCGAATTTCAGGTCAGAACCGCCTACGATCGTGGGCGGTTGAATTCAGGCGGCCGAGCTGCGGGCGAAAACCCCTCGGCTACCGCCGATGGTGCCGACTCGATCCGCGTTTTCACCACCCGCATCGATACGATCTACGGAGCGAACGCGATTGTCGTCGCGGCTGAGCATCCGATCGTCGGAGAATACTTTGACCAATTCGGGCCGGACATGCGTGCGAAGATCGATGCCATGCGGGCTGAAAAATTAAAGCCCGCCGATCATGCGGCCGAGATCGAAAAAGACGGCGTCGATACGGGGTTGAAGGCCGTCAATCCGTTCAGTGGCGAAGAATTGCCCGTGTGGGTCGGCAACTACGTGATGATGGATTACGGAACCGGGGCGGTGATGTCGGTTCCGGCTCATGATGATCGTGATTTTGAATTTGCAACGAAATTCTCACTCCCGAT